>JAGQOC010000187.1 GCA_020427745.1 Phycisphaerales bacterium
AGAACAATAAGCTAAGCAACCACAGGTGTTCTTATCTGAATCATTGCCACGAGATCTGCTACGACGGGTCCCGCTATATCTATCTGAGCGCGACCAGCTTCGATTCCGTGCTTCGCTTCGATACTCAGACCGATTCTTTCGATGTTGCATGGTGGATTTGTCCACTAATAAAGACCGTTCGAGGAAAACGCGTGCAGATCCTCGGGGCCAAGCCGTACGACCCGAACGGATCCTCCGGACCGGAGCAGCGGGATACGCTGCACATCAACAATGTCTCGATGCACAACGGGCATGTGCACTTCTCGGGTCTCAAGATGGGTGTCTTGCTGCGGCTGAACAAAAACGAACTGATTCCGGTTGCGGCGATCCCGCCGATGACGCATAACTGCATGGTTATCGATCAAGGGATCGCGATGAACGCGACCGGACGCGACGCGGCGGTGATCCAATCACCGAACGGGGATCTCATCCGAGCCTACGAGTACCCGCGATATAAGCAGGAGGAACTCCTGAACGCGGATATACCTGGGGATTTCGCTCGGCAGGCTTTCGGTCGGGGTCTCTGCATCGATCATGCGAACGGGCTGTTGATCGCGGGGTCTTCGCCCGGGACGGTCAGTGTGTTTGACAAAACTACGGGTGATCGTGTTCAATCTGTCTGTGTGACGAAGGATCTCCGAAACGCGCCGCACGGGCTGGAGATCTGGCCGTACTCGTTGTGAGTTCTGTCGGAGGGATCTGATCATGCATCTTGGTAACACCCTTGCGCTGCAGCTTGCCCGCGGCTTCCGTCACGAGTTCATGAACGACGATCGGCGTTCCTACCGCGGAGCGGACATACTGGTCGGGGCTCTGCACATCGCGGACCTGCTCGACAGTGGGTGCTCCGTCCCACGCGTCGGCACCCTCATCCCGACCTCCGGCGCGTTCGCGGTCGCCGCAGCAGGCACCTGGATGAGCGGGCGCTCGCTTGTCCCGATGAACTATCTTCTCCAGCCCGACGAGCTCCAGTACATCATCGATGACTGCGGCTGCGATGTGATCCTTGCATCACGAAAGCTCGTGGAGCATATGGGCTACACGCCCCGCGTGAAAAAGCTTGTATTTCTTGAGGATTTGAACTTCCGCTCGCTCCCCTCGCCACGACTCCCGAAACATGTTGGAGCGGACGAACTGGCCGTATTGCTCTACACATCGGGGACATCTGGTCGTCCGAAGGGGGTGATGCTCTCGCACAGGAACCTACTGTCCAATGCGAGCCAGGTCACTCGCCATATCCGCGTGCAGCCAGAAGACATCTTCTTGGGTGTTCTGCCGCAGTTTCACAGCTTCGGGCTGACGGCCCTCACGCTTGTGCCGTTGCTGTCAAGATCAAGAGTGATCTACTCTGCACGCTTTGTTCCAAAGCGGATCATCGAGGGCATCCGGATGCACAGGCCGACGATCTTTATCGGGATCCCGTCGATGTACAACGCCCTGCTCACAGTCAAGGATGCAACCCCTAAGGACTTTGCTTCGCTCCGTCTCGCGGTGAGTGGTGGCGAGCCGCTCCCGGAGGATGTCGCGAGGCGGTTCTTTGATCGCTTTGGGGTGCGGATCTCCGAGGGCTACGGAATGACCGAGACCTCCCCGGTTACCAATGTGCTCCTGCCCGAAGAAAACCGCCCCGGCACAGTCGGACGAGCGGTGCCCGGCGTGATCCAGCGGATCATCGATCCCGCGACAGGGCATGTCCTGCCACCCAACACCGACGGCGAGCTCCGCATGACAGGGCCCAATGTCATGCGTGGCTATTACAAGCTTGAAGAAGTCACCAAAGAAACCTTCGACGAGCATGGCTTCCTCCGCACCGGTGATATGGCACGCATCGATGATGACGGCTTCCTCTCCATCACCGGGCGCATCAAGGAGATGATGATCGTTGGCGGTGAGAATGTGTTCCCCCGCGAGATCGAGGAGATCCTCGACGCCCATCCATGTGTTCACGCGTCCGGCGTGACCGGTCTCCAGGATCCGATGCGTGGTGAGGTTCCTATCGCGTTCGTGGAACTTGAGGAGGGCGAGCGTGTGGATCCGGATGCACTCAAGGTCTGGTGCCGCGACCAGCTTGCAGGCTACAAGGTTCCCAAGCGGATCGAAATCGTCCGTGCTCTTCCCCGGAACGCGACCGGGAAGATTGTCCGGCGTCAGCTTCTGCCGCTTCTTGAGCAGCCCGGATAGGTCTTTTCACAATCCGTGCCTAGAGTCCGCCCCGTCACTGGATTTACACCTCGCAGGCACGCCGGAGACCGCTCGTGGAACTGTACATCGACACCGCCAATATCGAAGATATCAAAGAAGCCCACGCCCTCGGGATCCTCGACGGCGTGACCACCAACCCCTCGCTGATCGCCAAGGAAGGGGTCGACTACGGCGTCCGCCTCGCGGAAATCTGTGAGGTCGTCTCGGGCCCGGTCTCTGCGGAAGTCATCGCAACCGAATACAAAGCGATGGTCGCGGAAGGCAAGGAGCGAGCCAAGATCGCATCGAACATCGTTGTCAAGCTTCCAACGACTGTTGACGGCGTCAAGGCGTGCAAGGCACTCAGCGACGATGGGATCAGAACCAACATGACGCTGTGCTTCCAGCCGCTCCAAGCGATGATGGTTGCGAAAGCGGGGGCGTACCTCGTCTCGCCGTTCATCGGACGCCTCGACGACATCGGTGAAGACGGCACCCAGCTCATCGCGAGCATCCGGGCGATCTACGACAACTACGGCTTCGAGACCAAAATCCTCGCCGCCTCGATCCGTCACCCCAAGCACATGCTCGAGTGCGCGTTGATCGGTGCGGATGTCGCGACGCTGCCGCTCAGTGTCATCAAGCAGATGATGAACCACCCGCTGACGGACTCGGGGATTGAGAAGTTCCTCGCGGACTACAACAAGGCCTTTGCGTAAATCAATCCTCGACCTCGAAGAGGAACTCGATCTCGACCGGCGCGTTGAGTGGGAGTGAGGCACACCCAACGGCTGCACGCGCGTGCCTGCCGCGATCGCCGAAGATCTGCACGAGCAAGTCCGAGCACCCGTTCGCGATCTTCGGTTGTCCGCCGTAGCTTGGGTCGCTCGCGACGAACACCCCGACCTTGATCACGCCGGTGACCTTCGCGAGGTCACCGATTTCTGCCTGCAGACAGGCGAGTCCGTTGAGTGTGCAGATGCGGGCGCATTCCCCTGCGGTTGCCTCATCGACCTCAGTCGGCACGATCCCGGTGGCGAGCAGCGATCCTTCCTGCATCGGGATCTGCCCGGAAATCAGGACTTGGTTGCCAGAACGGCGGGCAGGAATGTAAGAAGCGACCGGCTTGGGCGGCTTCGGCAGCATGATCTGGAGCCCAGAGAGGGCATTGTTCGGACAATGATTGGGCATAAATAGGGATTCCGGTGTGTGAAACGGGGCAAGAATGGGAACCGATCCGCCTTGTCGTGCGGATTGTCTTCCGATAGTATTCTTCTGGTGCGTCTCCGGACGCGCCTGGTGAACGCGAATCGGCAACCCGAATTTCAGTCCTTATCTGGGAAGTTTCCCGTTGCTTATTCCGCCGAGTCGCATTCGCCGACAACCCGGCCTGTTGGGTCCGCAGGGCCAATTGCGGACAACAGTCGCGCCCACTGTCTTGGGTGCACACAAGCAACGGGGGCATGTTGCCCTCAAAAAGGTAAGGAGTCACACCGTGACAAAGAACAATCGTCGAAGCGCATTCACGCTGATCGAGCTGCTGGTGGTCATCGCCATCATCGCGCTGCTCATCGGCATCCTGCTCCCCGCACTGGCCAAGGCCAAGGCGCAGGCAGCATCCCTTAAGGACAAGACCCAGGTCCGCGGCCTGCTTCAGGGTCTCGTCATCTTCGCTGGAAACAACAAGGAAAACTACCCCTTGCCCAGCCGTCTTGACAAAGCTGACCGGACCATCGATGGCTCGTCTCTCGGGTCCGCGGTTGAGAAGGACACAACCGGCAACATTTTCTCCGCTCTCGTGAAGACAGGTGATGTCGATGTCGAGCTCTGCCTCAGCCCTGTTGAAATCAACGGCGCCTATGAGAAGGATGACGACTACGAGTACGACAGCCCCGAGGGTGCTGCAGGCTCGACCGATGTTGAAAGAGCACAGGCTCTCTGGGATCCGAACTTCGCGGGCACTCCTCTCGATCCGAGCTACACCAATGGTACCGCACAGGCGGCTACCGGCGTCGGCAACTTCAGCTACGCTCACCTCCCGCCGCTGCTGCTCCGCCGCTCGATGTGGCAGAACACCTTCGCAGCGACCGAGGCGTCACTCTCGAACCGTGGGCCCGGTGCCTACGAGCTCGACGGGAATGCGGATGATGGCAAGTGGACCCTCACCGATACGACATCCCGCAACTCGGACGGTATGACCCCGCTCGGCTCCACCTCGCTGACCATCGCGATGCAGGGCTCCCGCACCAAGTGGGGCGGAAATGTGGGCTTCAACGACAACCATGTCGAGTTCTTCGATGATCCGGATCCCGCACCGATTCTCTGGACCTTCACCAACCTCGACAACCAGGCAAAGACCCAGGCGGACAACATCTTTGTGAACGAAGATGACCAGGACCGCGAAGTTGTCGAGGTCCCCACGGGTGCCACGCTGAAGCTCGGCGGAACTTCCAGCAACCGCAACGCGTTGCTCATGCAGTACTACGAGATCGACTCGGGCGGTGATGTCACGATCAGCCCGTACTACGACTAAGGATCTTTCCTGATCCCATATCTTCAAACGGAGCCCGTTGATACGGGCTCCGTTTTTTCTTGGGAATGACCTAGACTCTATCTTCATGAACGAGTCAGCCATCGAATCGTCTATCGAGCGGGTTCTTCGGGACCGATGCAAAGGCGAGGTCCGCTTTGATCAGACCAGCCGGGGGCTTTACGCGACGGATGCCTCGATTTATCAGATGATGCCGAAGGGGGTTGTCACGCCCGTGACAACCGAGGACGCCCAAGAAGCGATCCGGGTACTTGGTGAGCACCGTATTCCCATGCTTCCCAGAGGCGGCGGCACGAGTCTCGCAGGGCAGTGCGTCAACGACGCGGTCGTGGTAGACCTTTCCCGCCACTGCAATCGGCTGATTGATGTCTCCGCGGCTCTGCGAGCTTGCCGGGTTGAGCCGGGCATCACGGTTGATGACCTGAATGACCGGATCCGTAGCAGCGGTATGTTCTTCGCTCCCGATCCGTCGACCGCTCGTCAGGCAACTATCGCTGGATGTATCGGGAACAACGCCGCGGGCGCACACTCGATCCTCTACGGCAGAACATCCGAGAGCGTGACGGGGATCGATGCGTGCTTGTGGGATGGGACGCGGGTCACCTTTGACGAGGGGGCGGCGGTTCGCGATGAACGGGTGCGGATGATTACCGACGCGGTCTGCGATGTAGTGATGTCACACGAATCGCTGATCCGCGAGCGGTTTCCGAAAACCATGAGAAGAAGTTCGGGCTATCAACTCGACGAGATCCTTGCTCAGCTTGATCGGTTCGGTCGGGATTACTCCCGGCTTAATCTCGCCCCGCTCCTCTGCGGCTCGGAGGGCACGCTCGCATTCACGCTCGGCGCGGCACTCCGGCTACATCCCGTTCCGCGGTACAAGGGGCTGGCGGTGATGAGCTTTGAAACGGTCGCGCATGCGATCGCTGCGGTACAGCCAATTCTCTCGCTCAACCCGAGCGCGGTCGAGTTGCTGGACCAGCTCATCCTTGATCTTGCTCGCAAGAACAGTTCCTGCCGACCGTTTACCGAGCTCCTCCCGGAAGCCCCCGGGGGGGGAATGCCCAACGCGGTGTTGTATGTCGAGTTCCTCTCAGCTGAATCGCCAGGCATCATCGATGATTCGCTTCAGAAACTCAGGGATCATTATCCGCAGAATCGGATCGATATCTATACCGATCCGGAATCGATGAAGAACGCTTGGACCCTGCGGAAGTCCGGCGAGCCGTTGTTGCATGCGATTGCGGGCTCCAGAAAGCCGCTCGGTTTCGTCGAAGACAACGCCATCCCGGTCGAGAATCTTGCCGAGTTTGTCGCGGGCTTCCGAGCGATCGTTGAACGCGAGGGAACAGTTGCTTCGTACTACGCTCACGCATCGGTGGGGGTGCTCCATGTCCGCCCGCTGCTGGATCTCCGCGACCCCTCGGACGAGGCGGCCATGATCCGGATCGCGCGTGATGTCGCACATCTCGCAAGGTCGTTCGGTGGCGTCCCCTCAGGCGAGCACGGCGATGGGCGTGCCCGCGGCCCGCTCCTCCCGGAGTACTTTGGCGAGGAACTCATGGAGGCATTCCGCGCGGTGAAATCAATCTTCGATCCCTATGCCCTGCTCAACCCGGGCAACATCGTCGACCCTGCGCCGCTGGAGTCCATCGCTCGCAATACACGGATTCACCCATGCGAATCCCCGATCGAACCCACCGAGCCAGATACATACTTCGAATACCAATCACAGGGCGGGTTCGGGCACGCGGTGGAGATGTGCAACGGTGCGGGAGTTTGTCGGAACAAATCCGTCGGCACCATGTGCCCATCCTACCACGCTACACTCGACGAGCACCACTCAACCCGCGGGCGTGGGAACACGCTCCGTCTGGCGATCTCCGGTCAACTCGGCGAGGACCGCTGGTCACTCAAAGGGACGCGCGATGTCCTCGATCTGTGCCTGAGTTGTAAGGCGTGCAAATCGGAATGCCCGAGCAATGTCGATATCGCCAAGCTGAAAGCAGAGTATCTTGCGCAGGGCTACGCGACGACGGGTCATGTGCCGCTATCCGCTCGTGTTTTTTCTCGGATCCACACGCTTAACCGATTGGGGTCATTGATGCCGACGGTTACGAACGCAGTGAATCGCTTTCCACCCTTCCGCTCAGTCATCAATCAGTTTCTTGGAGTTCATCCGGCCCGCTCGTTGCCACGCTTTGCAAGCCCTGTTCGTGTCCAACAGTTCTCGCCGGGAAATGCACCTCGTGTGCTCGTGCTCGCGGATACCTTTGCCAATCATAACGAGCCGGAGATCGTTCATGCCACGCTTCGTGTTCTTGGGCGGTTCGGTTACGCGACCGGGGTGCTGCCCGTATCGGATCTTGGACGCTCGGCGATCTCGCAGGGCTGCCTCCCGCACGCGATCCGCGACGCAGAACGGACGATCGATCGTTTGGGCAGTTATCTCGAGGACCCCACGATTGTGGGCTTTGTCATCCCCGAGCCCTCGTGCCTCTCCGCAGTCTGCGACGATTGGCAGGAGCTCAAAATCGACCGGGCGATCGAGATCCGGTCCGGGCTCGCCAAGCGATGCGCGACACCCGAGTCCTTCCTCGACGCATTCTGGGGCCGGCACCCAAACCGGGCGAATCTCAAAGAGCCGGCTGGGAAAATCTATGTGCATGGGCACTGTCATCAGAAGGCGTTGTGGGGGGAGCACTCCGCCGGGGCGATCTTCCAGAGGCTCTTCCCCGATCGTACGGTGCATATGGACACCGGGTGCTGTGGCATGGCCGGTGGATTCGGGTATATGGCAGCCAAGTACGACCTCTCGATGAAGATCGGATCCCAACGCCTCTTCCCGCAGGTGCATTCAATGGGAGCGGACGATGTGTTGATTGCTTCGGGCACCTCATGCCGCCATCAGATCCTCGACGGAACCGGATGCCGGGCGATGCACGCGATCGAATATCTTGCCAAGCTGCTCGATTAGACCGGTGCCGCGACCAAGCGTGCGCACGCGTTGAGGATCTCTTCGGCCTGAAGCCAGTTCGAGTCCATCGACCCGCCGTGGATCACGATCCGGTGAGCGCAGACCGGCGAGAGCATCATTCGCACATCCTCGGGTGTGACAAATGCTCGCCCGTTCATCCACGCCCATGCCCGCGAGGCTTGCGCGAGCGCAAGTGAGCCTCGTGGGGAGAGCCCGACACGGATATCGCTCGATTCGCGGGTTCGATGCGCAACCTCGACGATGTAGCTGCGGATCGGTTCGCTGAGGTGCACCGAATCCACCTCGTTCTGGATCGCGAGCACATCAGCCGCGTTCATCACCGGCTCGAGTGTATCGAGCAGTGTCGTAGCGGGACGGAGTTCGAGCAGCCTAGCCTCGGCGTCAGCGTCCGGATAGCCCAGAGAGATCCGCATCAGGAACCGATCGAGCTGGTTCTCTGGCAGCGGATAGGTTCCCGCGAAGTCGGATGGGTTCTGCGTCGCGATCACCATGAACGGCTGGTGGAGCGCGTGGGTCACCCCATCGATCGAGACCTGCGACTCGCTCATCGCTTCGAGCAGGGCCGACTGGGTCTTGGGAGTGGTCCGGTTGATCTCGTCGGCGAGCAGGATACTCGTGAAGATCGGGCCCGGCTGGAATCGCAGGACATCGCCCTCGCGCGAGAAGATCGAGACCCCGAGCAGGTCCGCCGGAAGCATGTCCGGGGTCAGCTGGATCCGCGAGAACGGGCTGTCAATTGAGCGAGCGAGCACAGAGGCGAGCAGCGTTTTGCCGACCCCCGGCACATCCTCGAGTAACGCGTGCCCACGAGCAAAGAGGCAGCACAGTGTCCAGTCCACTGCCGGGCTCTCACCCAAGAAAACACGGACAATCTGGCTCCGTAACTCCTCGACCTTGCTGATCATGTGCCCTCGCGATGCTGCTGGAACTCTGGCTCCTGGATTCTAGACACGCTACGAACTTTCGTTCGCACCGTGAACCGGACGGTTCCGTGTGGTATGCTGTACCCTCGCTGGCCAGGTCTCGAAAGGCGATGTTCGTGGGGCAGATACCGACAGACAACCCGGAGCATTTCTCGTCGGACTCGGAGATCGACGGCATCGCTCGCCAGCTCGTTGGAGAGCTCCGCTGCATCGAGTGCGGCTATGACCTCCGCGGGCTCTCCATCCGCTCGCTCTGTCCGGAATGCCAACTCCCTGTTCGTGCGACCATCCTCAGCATCGTTGATCCGAAGGCAGAGCAGCTCGCGCCGCTGACATTCCCACGCTTGACCGGAACCGGGTTGGTCATGTGGAGCTCGGGGGGATTGCTCGCGATCATGATGGTCTGGGTGCTTCGTCTCTCCGAGCTCAGCCGCGACCTCCTTGATCTACAGTGGAAACCTTGGTGGATCCCCTGGCTGGGGCTGCTCGGGATCGGCGTTTCTGCCGTCGGTGCGTCCGCCTTGATCCGTCCGAATCACCGGGTTCGGCGTGCGATCGCGATCCGTGCTGCGTTGGGTGTTGGGTTCTACGCCCCCCTGATGCTGATCTACTACACGATCTATTCCCGCATTGATCTCCTCTCGCCTTCTCCGTTGCTCAGTCCGGGCATGTCGTCGCTCTCGCGTTCCGTGCTCCGGCTGATGCTGTTCGCGTGTATTGCTGTGATCATCTGGGGATTGCGTCCCAACGCGGTGGGGCTTGCGATCCGCTCCGTCGTTGTTCGGACAGGGCGGATCGATCGTCAATCGCTGTACGCGGTTCTCCTTTCGTTCCTGGTGGCTGCCATCGGAGACGCCCTCCATCTGCTCGGGGCCGTCATCGGAGGCGGGGTCGGGGATGTGTTCTCCGCGCTCCAGATTGTCTTTGTCTCCCTGGGATCAGTCCTCCTGACGGTCGGGATGATCAATATTGTGATTGATACCCTCCGTCTCTATCCCGTCCTTGTCCGCCCGGGTGTGGGGCTGAGCGATATTTTTGAGACAAACGACCAGAAAGAACGCCGAGCGAAGCAATCCTGAAACCGAACGACCCGCGATCCCATAGAATGCGACAGCAGAACTCGCGCCAGAGGTGCGCCCAGAACACACGGAAGGCTTCACAGATGATCACCACACGGAAACCCGCTACCCAGTTCCTGACCGCGGCCATGCTCTTTGTCTCCGCGGGCTCGCCCGCTCTCGCATCGAGCGACGAGACCCTCAGCATCGCGACGATCGAGCTCACAGGCTCGCCCGCGGAGATGGAGCAAGGGTTCACCTGGCTCGGCGACGGCTCGGAGACCCTCATCGGGCTTGTCAACACCATCGACACACTTGCTTACGACGACGAGTTCGCGGGGCTCTTCATCCGCCTCAAGGACGCGACGCTCACCACTACCCAGGTGGAGGAACTCGGCGCGGCGCTCACCCGGTTCCGTGACGAGGGGAAGAAAGTCCACCTCTTCGCCGAGGGCTACGGCACCGCGGATCTCCTCCTCGGATCCTTCGTTGATGAGGTCATGCTTCAGACCGGTGGATTTGTATCATTTCCGGGGTTGCATATGGAGGAGATGTTCCTCGCCGACACCCTGTCGTGGATCGGTGTCAAAGCGCAGCTCGTGCAGGTTGGCGCCTATAAGGGTGCTAACGAGCAGATGACACGCTCTTCGCCATCACCCGAGTGGGATGAGAACATCTCCGGGCTCCTCGACGGCATGTATTCCAATCTCCGTGCCATTGTGAAGGACGGACGGAACATGAGCGACCGCGAGCTTGATCACGCGATGGAGATTGCGTGGGCGGCGGACGGTGAGCACGCGATCGAGGCGGGATTGATCGATTCCGTTGTTGATCTTCCGGACCTCAAGGAGCACCTATCAGATTTTTATGATGCGGAGATCCGCTGGGTGAAGGACCCCTACGCGGTCCACCAGCCAACGATGGATTTCTCGAACCCATTCGCGTTCTTCTCGCAGCTTGGGCACGAGCAAGAACTCCATATCGACCACCCAACCATCGCGGTCCTGCATGTCAATGGCACCATCATCGACGGAGATTCCTCCTCGGGGGGGATGTTCGGTGGCGGACAGTCTGTCGGCAGCCGGACAATCCGCAACGCGATCGAGGATATTCTGAAGGAAGACCTTATCGAGGGTGTCGTGGTCCGTATCAACTCACCCGGTGGTTCCGCGATCGCATCAGAGGTCATGTGGCAAGGCGTCGAGCGCCTGAAAACCGAGAAGCCAGTTTGGGTGAGTGTTGGATCAATGGCCGCGTCCGGTGGGTACTATGTCCTCTCCGCGGGTGATAAGGTCTTTGTGAACCCTTCGAGCATCGTCGGCTCCATCGGTGTCGTCGGCGGCAAGTACGCAATGGGTGAGCTCTACGACAAGGCCAAGGTCCACATCGTCGAACGCTCACGCGGGCCTATGGGAGACCTGTTCAGCGCTTCCAAGCCCTGGAACGAGTCGCAGCTCAAGGTCATCCGGAACCAGATGACCGAGACTTACGAGCTCTTCACCTCCCGGGTCACGGCCGGGCGTGACGGGATCGACCTCTCCAAGACCGCGGAGGGGCGTCTGTTTGTCGGATCCGACGCGATCGCATTGCACATGGCCGACGAGATCGGTGGGCTCGATGACGCGATCAACGAGCTCGCGGTGGATCTGGATATGGGCGATTTCGATGTTGTTCACTATCCCCAGCCCCCCAGCTTCGAGGATTTCATCGGGAACATGCTCGGCGGCTTCCTCTCCGCGCCCGGGCTCACAATGGGCACCAGCCAGATCGAGGTCACCCTCCGCACACTGCTCGGGGATCGCCGCTACGAGAGCGTGGTGGACACGCTCAACGGGCTCGCGTTGCTCCGGGAGGAATCCGTCCTGCTGCTCAACCCCAACACGCTGATCTTCCGCTGATCAGAAATGCAGAAAAAAAAACAAAAACGCCCCGCGGGG
>JAGQOC010000188.1 GCA_020427745.1 Phycisphaerales bacterium
CCTCCTTTGTGGCCTCGCTGGTCCGTTCGGCCAGCTTGCGGACCTCTTCGGCGACAGCCGCGAACCCGCGGCCGTGCTCCCCGGCCCGAGCGGCCTCGATCGCCGCGTTGAGCGCGAGTAGGTTGGTCTGGTCGGCGATGTCGTTGATCACGGAGATGATCTCCCCGATCTTCTCGGACTGCTCACCCAGAGCGTTGATCGTCTTGGCCGACTCGTTCACCTCGTTCTCGATGCCCTGCATCTCCTCGACGGTGGACTTGACAATCTTGCCGCCGTCCTCGGCGAGCGCCTGGCTCTCCTCGGTCGCGTTGGTTGCGTCGGCACTCTTGGCAGCGACCTCGGTGACGGACTGCGACATCTCCTCGATGGCCGCGGCGACCTGCTGGGTCTGCTGCTCCTGGACCTGGAGACCGTTGGCCATCTCGTCGGCGGAAGCCGCGATCTGCGTCGAGGCGCCCGCCACGGACTGGGCGGAGCTGCCGACCTCGTCGACCATCGCGCACAGATTCTCGAGGAAGGTATTGAACCACTTGGCGAGCGTGCCCATCTCGTCGGTGCTCTTGATGTTCAGACGCCCGGTGAGATCACCCTCACCCGCGACCTTCATGAGGTCCACCAGCTTGGTGAGCGGGTTGCTGAGCATCTTCCGCATCATGAAGAAGAAGAACACACCGCCACCGATGACCAGCGGGAGCGTGAACATCATGCCCTTCTGGAAGAACCCGGCGACCTGCGCATCAACGGTGCTCAGCGGGAGCTGGACCTCGTACGCGCCGTGCATGTACCCGACATCCCAGCCCTCCATCCGGAAGCCGAGCGCATCCTTGCCGTCGTAGTTCCCGTCCTCGTCGCGTGCGTCATAGACCGAGGGATCGCCGTGACAGGTCATGCACGATTCGTCGAGCGCGATCGCTCGCATGAAGTGCAGCGTGTTGGTTTCTTCGTTAACCCGCGAGAGGGTCGTTCCCGCGCCGGATTTGTACTGGGCGGTCAGGTCGTGGATCATCTGGTCGCGGAAGCTCCCCGCCGCCGGCGCGTTGTCCGGATTGCGCGGCTCGAGGGTGGCGATCTTGAACTCGATCCCCTCCTTCGTCGACGCCTTGGCCGCGGCCTGCCAGCCGACGATCACGGGGATGCTCGCGAAGTAGCGTGTCTCGGAGTAGTGACGCCCCGAATCGATCTGCTTGAGCGCATCCGCGAGCAGTTTCTCGGTGTTCACCTCGCCCTCGATGATCTTCTCCGCGGCGTCGTTCTTCGCCTCGTCCGCAACGGCGGTGAACGCCGCGGCTTTCTCGAGCATCGCGGTCTGCACATCCTTGCGGTATCCACGCAGGAAGACGACATAGTTGACCGCGGTGATCACGACCAGCAGGATCGTCACAGTCCCAATAATCTTGGTCCCGAGACCAAACGAGAATCGACCTTTGTGCTCATTCCGCATGTGTAGGCTCCACAGATTTTCCTTTGTACGAGGTTCCTCGACCCCGTGTATGAGCGTCTATCGTGCGCCCGAGGCAACGGATTGACCCAACAACACAAAATCGCGACAGCTTTGTCGGCTTTGCGTCGTTTGTGAGTTTTTTTGGAACGAATCACAAAACGGCAACAAGGCCCGTGGGGCCTTGGTCCGGAGCGCTTTGTGGAGGTTGGAGGGTGCTGGAAGCAAGAACCGGTAGTTCCCTGCCCCTTCTCGGTTCGACGAAGGAGCAGGCCGCTCACCCGGTTCATCGACTGCAGCCCGTTGCTGCTCCACCCCTTACCTTGATTCGCCCATTCCACCAGCGATTCCATCCGGCGCATGCACACACGGAACCGAGTTGATTGGCCGCCGATTCCCCCGAGTAGCCCGCCACCGACTCCAGATATGAGGCACCAAGATCACCCACGCCAAACGCGTGTGGAACCCGATCGCGAAGAGCTCCCGCGAAATTTACGCGCAAAGATTGCACATACCACTCGGCAGCACACTCATCGGGGGATCTGAGTTGGGTGAGGAGCGGTCTCCGCGAATCCAAAGGCATCTGCAGAAACCGGGAAAAGTGGAGGACAGGGGACTCGAACCCCTAACTTCCAGCTTGCAAAGCTGGCACTCTACCAATTGAGTTAGTCCCCCAGCACCGAAAAATCGGGTGGGCGTGCCTCTCGGCGACGGGGGCAAGTCTAGCCCCCAACCCTCGCCTCGATCTACCCGGTCAAAATCGGTTTCTTTGCCCGACACCCGGCCCCCGCACCACTATCCTTCCCTGCACCGTCCGAGAACCGAAGGAGTCCCCCCATGCCCAACCCACGCATTCTGACCGCCCTCCTTGTAGCCGGTCTTGCCGCCCACCAAGCCCACGCACAGCCCGAGGCTGCGAGCACCGCAGACACCCCCCCCCCCAGCGAGCAAGACAGCCAAACGGTGACCCGTGACGGCAAGGACATCAGGTTCAACTTCCACGCGCAGACCACCTACTACGACGAAGCAGACTTCGACGACGCCAACGGCACGATCCAGTCCTGGAGGAACGCGATCGGGATCGGCGCGAGCACCGACCTCGGGGACGGGCGGATTTCGCTGGACTTCGACGCCGAGTTCACCCGCAACGACTTCACGGACTCGTCCGGCGCCCCGGTCGCCGTCGCGCCCGTCGTGGGTCGAGGCAGCGCCCCGGCGACGCCCAACGCGTTCGGGGATGTCACTATCCTCACCCTCTCCACCACTTACGCCGGGCAGCTCGACAGCGGGAACCACTGGTTCGTGGGCGGCTCCGTCAGCTCCGCACGCGAGAGCGGCGCGGACTTCGACGATTCCATCATCGGTACCGTCTTTGGTGGATATCGGCACAAGGCCTCGGACACGCTCGAGCTCGGGCTCGGCATCGCGATCAAGTCACGCCTCGAGGAGGATGTGCTGGTTATCCCACTGCCGCAGATCCGCTACGACATGGGCGGCGGGTGGGTGCTCTCGAGCCAGCGCGCGGGCGTGAAGCTAATGTACGCCGCGAGTGATTCACTCTCGCTCGGTGTCGCCGGCGAGTACGAGTCCCGCTCGTTCCGCCTCGACACAAGCAACGCTGTCTCCGGCGGTGCCGCGACCGAGACCCGTTTCCCGATCGCGTTCCAGGCGGAGTACAAACCGAGCAAGGCGGTCCTGCTCAGCGGACGCGTCGGCGCGTCGCTTGGATCGAGCGTCGAGTTCTTCGACAGCTCGGGCAACTCGGTCGACACGCGGGACTTCGACACCGTTGTGTTCTTCAGCTTCGGCGGCACGATCTTCTTCTGAGAGCATCCCCCGCCATTTTACCGTTCGGGGAGCACCTCTTCGGTCGCGGACGCGGTCCCCTGCCCCAACGCCGGTGCTCGGTCCGGGATCGGGGGCGCATCACGGGTAGACGCACGCGTGATCATCGGCGGATCAAACGGGCGGTCCTCCGGGCCGACGGGGACCGCGGCGATCTTGCGGATTACCTCCGCGCCGGACACGGCTTGAGCAAACGCGGTGTAGCGCCCATCGAGGAACGCCGTGCCCTCGCGGCTCAGGCACACGAAGACCTGCGAGCCGTTGGAGTTCGGGTCGCTCGCCCGCGCCATCGAGAGCACGCCGAAGTCGTGACGCAGATCCGACTTCTCCAGATCGACCATGTAGCCCGGACCGCCCGAGCCGGTCCCGCTCGGGTCGCCGACCTGGATCACAAACGGACGCCCGTCTTTGAGTTTCGCAACGACGCGATGGAAGATGACATCGCTGTAGAAACCGCCTTCAACAAGGTGCAGGAAGTTGAACACCGTGTTGGGGGCGGCGTCGGGGCGCATCCGGAAGACGATCTCGCCCATCGTCGTGTCGACCACGACCTCCTGCTCAACATAGATCCGATAGCCCGAGAAGGTCACCTCGCGATCGGGTGAGTCCACGCGTCCGCGGGCGTGCAGGACCGGGAGCCGATCATCCTCAAACGCGGGCTTCGCCTCACGGTCCTCGGAGTATTGCATCGTCGCGGGATCGACATTGATCGCGTAGTTGGGGGTTACCAGCGGCTGGATCACGAGCGGCGCGCCCGTCGCCGTCTCGTCGAGGTACAGCTGCGCGAGCAGCACCCGCTTGGGAACATCGAGCTCCCAGAGCGCCGGGAACAGGCTCGCGAGCCCCACGCGCCCGCGAGCCGCGGGCGCGGAACCAATCTCGACCAGTGTCGCGGCGTCGTAGATCTTGATCGTCAGCTCGCCCGGGTAGTCCTCGGGCGCGATGACATTGATCGGCACGCGCCGACCGAGACCGAAGTACAGATGGTCCGCGGTGAGCTGCGCCCGCGCGGCGGAGCAGAGACCAAGAAGCGCGACGCACACACCAAGCACAAGGGGTCGGAGGGGGGTATTGATCATCATGACAGAGCATACCCGTTCGGGCACAGGCTCGCTTCAGGATGGGGAGAAGAGCCGCGTGGACTCAGTCCGTCGGACGCGCCGAGGTCGAGCCCCCGCCGTCGAGGTGGGACCATGCCTGCTGAACGATGTTGGGGTTGCCATCGTCGTTGCCCCCGCGGAGGAGGAGGTCCATGATCTGCTGGCTCCCGTCGCCATCGGCCCAGGTCACGGAGAGCCCCGCGTGGAGCACATTGAAGCCCGCCTCGTGGTTGAGGTCCTCGTAGGAGCGGAGGGTGTCCGTCACGATCGCGGAGTTGGCGCGCATTTTGTAGAGTTTCTTCTCGCCGTCCGGGCCGATCCCGCGGAACTGGTAGTTGGAGACGATCTCACTCGTCGCGTCCAGATCCCACTGCTTCTCGTATCGCTCGGAGGAATGGTTGCCCCGATGGCTCGGGCAGTAGTAGATGTTGGGTGCGTTGAGGTACTCAAGTGAGTAGAGCAGCCCGATGCCGTCCCAGCGTCCCCAATCACCCGCGGCGAATCCGGAGTCCTCACCAATCCGAACGGTATCCATCAGATCCGGGCGAGAAACATTCGCGGATCGCGGGGTCAACGAGGTTGTCGGCTGGAACACGCTCGGTGGAAGCGCGTCCTTGCGATCTTGGGCAAACATGTTCAGCCCAATCCCGATCTGACGCGTGTTGGAAGCGCAGACAACCTTGCGTGCCGATTCCTGAACGAGCGAGATGCTGGGGAGCATGATCGCGATCAAGACGCCGATCACCCCCACCGCGACCAAAACCTCGATCACGGTGAACCCACGCGAGACATATCTGCCGAACGCCGGCGCGTTCATGGATTCGTCCACAGGTTTGAAGGATTTCATGCTCACAACTGACCCACGATCATCTGCGTGTCTGCACACGCACCCCATCTTCCACGGCGACCAACCCCTGACGCGCCCCCAATCTATCGGAATCTTCATTTTTATGCAACCCTCGATCCGGGGAACGGGGAGATCCACCCATCAATTTTTCGGACAGTAAAACCCGTCCGTTCCCCAAACCTATTCCGCCGCTCGTGAAAAAAGATTCGTGAAACTCACGACTTGCAAGCATCCGATGGATCGGGTACTCGTATAGATCGGTGGCCCATTGAGGAGTATGTGGGCTCCGGGCGCACTCGTGGACCCGGTGACTATGGACAACAAAGACCGTACAAACACGACCCCTCAGGGCCCTTCCGGGAACGGATCCGGGCCCGATCCCGCTCTGATGCGGGCGAGTGATTTTACGGGTCAGCACAGGATCGATTTCGAGCTCATGCAGGCTGTTGCCGCCAATCAGGAATCCGCCGTCGGCGAACTCTACGACCGTTTCGGGTCGCTCGTGTTCCGCATGGCGATCCAGTCGCTGCCCACCAGGGCCGAGGCGGAGGACGCGGTGCAGGAGATCTTCGTGAGGCTCTGGCGGACCGCTGGTCGATACGACCCGAAGCGTGCCGCCCTCGTGACGTGGGTGATGCTGATCTCGAGGCGTCACCTCGTGGATCGACTCCGGCGGGCCCGCGCCCGCGTGCGCCCGGCGGCGCTCGAGGACGGGATGTCCGCCTCGGCGGCATCGGACGGGATGGGAGCCGCCAGCGGGATCGCGGGGCTGGCGGGGATGGAGCGCGACGAACGGTTCGCCGCGCTCATGGAACGGGTCCAGGCACTGCCGGAACTCCAGAGGACGGTGGTGATCAGGGCCTATCTCGGGGGGCAGACGTTGCGGCAGATCGGTGAAGAACTGAACACGCCGCTCGGGACCGTGAAGTCTGCTCTGAGTCGGGCCCTGGTCCGACTGCGTGAACGAAGTGAGGAAGCCACCGCATGAACGTCAGCGAACTCCTTGAACTTGCCGTCCTCGACGCGTTCGGCCTGCTCGACGATGAAGAGCAGCACGCGTTCCATCGGGCGTTCGTGGCCTCCCCACCCGCGGTCCAGGCCCAACTCCGACGCGAGCAGACGCGATTCAGTCACGTCGAGGACCTGCTCCCGCAGGTCGACCCCCCCGCCGCCCTGCGAGCCGCCGTCCTGGAGCGCATCCGCGCCGCGGAGGTCGAGCCCACCCTGTCGTTCGTGCAGCGCCGCCAGGTCTCCCCGTGGTGGCGCGCCGGTGCCCTCGGCGGGATCGCCGCCGCGATCGTCTTCGGAATGACGACGCTCCAGGCGATGGATCGCATGCAGGACCTGCAGAAGGCCCTCGCGACGGATCAGGAGATCGCGGCCTACGTGCAGGCCGTCGGCCCCGACCGCCTGCACGACGTGCTCTTCGACCCGAACACGACGCGGGTGAGTTTCTCGGCCGTGGATCCTGCCGTCGCCGGAGCCGCGTCCCTCTGGGACAACCCCGACTGGACCGCGCCCCGCCTTGTCTTCAAACTTCCGGAAGGGATCGAATCGTCGAACGGGTACCGCCTCGCGATCGTGGACGATGATCGCAACGTCGTCGAGATCCTCGGCCCGATCGATGGAGGCAAACTCGAGTACCGCGATCTCGAGGCACGCCCGGCTGGCCGACTCGCGATCTGTGATGCCGAAGGAGAGCACGCCCTGCTCCTCGCCGAATCGGCCCTCTGACCGACGCCTGGATGGAACCAGCACCGTCCGACACCGAGAACCATCCGAAGCGCCGCTCCTCCTGGCGCTTCGGGACCTCGGTGTCGGCGATGGTGTCGAGGTCGGTCGAGGCGACGCTCAGAGCGTCCGCGGATCGACCCAGTTCGCTTCGTCCAGGATCATGTCGAGTTCGCCCCGCTTCTCGAACTCGTTCTTCACCCGGACGAGGCGGGCATATCCGAACGTGCCGAAGAACAGGAAGAGGCCACCCGACGCCGCGAAGATGACGCCCGACGTCGCGAGACGCTGGTTGTCGAGGGGCAGCCGCTGCGCCTTGGCCGGAGATTCGAGTTGCGTCCCCGCGCCGTCCGAGCGCGAGACGCGTGCCCGATTCGCCTCACCGGCGAGGGTGACCGCATAGGTGTCGAGAATCCGCTCGGTCCGCGTCGGACCGTCGCCACGGATCTCGACCTCGAGTCGGCCCGGGGCCGGGGACTGGAACGAGAGATTCGTCTCGAGGTATTCGAGGAGCATGCCGGGCGTCGCCAGGGTGGTGATGCCGCGCCGCTTGAGGCGCTCGCACGCGATCTCCATGAACTGCGGGTCCATGAGCAGGTCCTCGTGGAACTCCTGCCAGGCGCGCAGTTCGCCAGTCGTCAACTTTCGGTTGGAGGCGGGCACGATCACGACGTTCGCCGCGTACGTGCCCGGGCGGACCTGACCCGCGATCACCCAGCTCACGCCGCCGAGCGACAGGAGCACGAGCAGGGCGCCCGCGAGCGTCCACACGGTTCGCAGACGCGACTGGGCGGCGATGAGTTTCTTCTGCTTCGCCTTCAGGTTCTTCGATGCC
>JAGQOC010000189.1 GCA_020427745.1 Phycisphaerales bacterium
TCCCAGTTGCCGCAGTGCCCGGTCAGCAGCAGCGTGGGGCGGTCCTCGAGCAGCGGGCGGACTGCGGAGCTGATCTCGCCCAGCTCGATGTAGTCCGCCCAGGAATCATCCGTCAGAAACCGTGCCGTGCGCACAAACTCCACCGCGAGCATCGCGAGGTGCTCGTAGCTTTTGATGACCAGCTCGTAGCGTTCGACATCGTCGAGCCCCGGCATCGCGACTCGGAGTCGATCCACCGCCCGCTCGACGCGTTTGCGGTTTGGTTTCGATCGCCCGAAACGCCCGCCGAACCTTCTGGCCATGTCCATCGCGGCGTGCAGCGGGAGCAGCTGCATCGGCGTGAGCCCCGCCTGGAGACCGGCGAAGACCGCCGGATCGATCAGGTGCGACTGCATCCAGGGACGAAATCCGTTCGCTTCATCCGCCAACCGTGCTCCCCCACCGGCGGTCAATCCGGGAACGCACCGATGAGTGTCTGCAGACGGTTCGAGTTGAGCAGCGGGATCGAGGTCGCCTCGGCACCGTCGATCAGCTCGTCGTACCGCTGGTTCTCGAGCTTCAAGCGGTTGTACTCCTGGATCACCGCGAGCGGTGCACCGATGCCCGGAGCCGGGGGGATCACCGGACGCTCGCCGAGCACGACGAAGTCGACATCACCATCGATCGTGTCGACGAGCTTGCCACCCCAGCGTTCGATGAGGGCCTCGAGTTCTTCACGCTCGTAGAAAGTCGCGGTCCCGTCGCCGTTGGTATCGAAGAGCCCGTCAACAACGAACTTGTAGGTCTTGTTCGGGTCGTAGACCGCGTTGGCGATCACATCGCCGCGGATGATCGGGTTGCCCTGTGACGATTCGATAACCCGTGCGTGGGAGAACCCGTTCTCGACCCGGACGATCTCGAGGACCGCCTTGCCCGCCGGGTATTGCTTGGTGCCCGGGATCATCCGGATATCGGTCGCGTCGTCGTAAACCGCAAAGGTCATCCCGAGGATCGCTTTCTGCTCGCGTCCGATGCTGATGATCACCTCGCTGTCGGCGGTGTTGACCTGGGTGACCGTGCCGTCAACGAGCGCTTCCTCATTGAGCGGACGGGTCCGGTCGTCCTTCCCGAGCCCGAGGAGCCGATGGTTCTGGTCCTTGAGCGCGTTGTTCTCTCGGACAATGGTGTCGAGCCTGTCCTGCATCTCGCTGATGAGCGAACCCGAGTCAGAACGGACAAGCTCGATCTCGTTGCCGTAGCGTCCCTCGAGCTCCCCGATCTTGTTGCGGAGCACGGCGACCTGGTCACGCATGCTCTGGACCTCGTTCTGCATCGCCGCGGCGCTGGTGTTGAAATCGCCCTCGATCTTCGCGACACGCTCCGCCTCGTCACGCGCTCGCTGCTGGGCGGCGCTGCGTTCGGCGTCGGCGACCTCGAGCTGCTTGCTCAGCGTCCCGATCACGGTGTCCTTGTTCGCGATCAGATCCGCCAGCGACGAGCCGTCCGAGCCCTCGATCGTGCTGACCTGCTCCTTGAACTCGCTCATCGACATGTCCGCGTTGCCCATCACGGCATCGAGCAGCTCGCGCCGGTTCTTGACGAGGTAGCCGATCGCGCTCATCCGCTCGCTCTGGGCCTCGTCGGCAACCGAGCGGACCACCGCGTTGTCCCGCTCGGTGGTGCTCACGAACCGCGCGTAGTCCTCGTTGGCGGCCTTGAGCTCGCTCACCGCTTTCTGCGACTTGCCGTAGAAGACCATCGTCGTCACGAACAAGGCGAGACTCAGTGCGCCGAGGATGGTGATGGTGACGGCGACGCCGACGCTGGCTCCTGTGCGGGCTGCCATAGCTGTTGCTCCCGGATCAAATACAGGTAAAGAGACACACGACCACGCCCCCGTCCCCGGGAACGCGCGGTCTGATGATAGTCACGCGGACCGCCTCTCCGCTTCGCACGGATCAAATCATCGGTTTCCTCAAAAAAAGACCGAACATCCCCCGGGATCGGGTACCATACTGCGACCCACACAGAGGAGAACCATCGATGCGTGCCCGAATCCTTGCCCTCACCGCCGCCCTCGCGATCCCCCTCGCGGCCGCCCACGCCCAGTTCTACGAGTACGCCCTCGACGATGGCAGCGGGAACTTCACCATCGGACCCAGCCAGTTCGATGCCAACATGACCTGGCTCAACGCCTTCAACGCGGACCCCGCGGGTCAGATCATCTCCTCCGTCCGTGTCTCGTTCGGCGATATCGCCGACAACGACGGCAACCTCGGCCCGGACCACATCACCGTCGCTGTCCTCGACGACCCGAACGACGACGCGGACCCAGCCGACGCCGTCCTGCTCACCACCGGGACCGGGCAATGGGTCGATCTCGCCTCCAACCAGTTCATCGATATCCCGGTCCCCCCCACCATGGTCAGCGGCGGGTTCTTCGTCGCCGTGGAGATGGATGTTATCCAGCGCGCCAACCCCGCACGGATGGACCCGCAGGACCTCACGCTCGGCATGAACAGCTGGATGTTCTACAACCCCGAGTCACGCCTGCACGATCTGGGCGGGTCGAAGTTCATCCTGCGGATGGGCGATTCGCCGTTCGTCGGCGCCTGGATGATCCGCGCGGACGCTCGTGCGTGCCTCGCGGATATCTCCGAGCCGCAGGGGCTGCTCGATGTCTTCGATGTGTTCGTGTTCCTCGACCTCTTCAACGCGGGATCGGCGAGCGCGGATGTCACGAACGACGGAACACTGGACATCTTCGATGTCTTCGCGTTGCTCGACGCGTTCAACGCCGGGTGCCCGTAAACCCATGAATATCAGGGTTTGAGCCCGTCCGGGACCCCGTTGGGGAAGAGCTTGTGGATGGCCGCCTCGATCTTCTCGATGCGGTTTTCGGGGTTGGGATGCGTGGAGAAGAACTCCGCCTGTCGCCCGCCGCCCCCCGCGTCGCGGAGGATCTCCATGACGCCGATCATCGCTCTGGGGTCGTACCCGGCGTTGACCATCAGCTCGATCCCCCACCCGTCAGACTCGAGCTCGTCGTCGCGCCCGTAGGACATGTTGACAAGGTTCCCGATCGCCGCCGCCATCTGCGCCGCGGTCTGGCTGTCGCCCGCGACCCCCGCCGCCCCGACGAGCCCCTGCGTGAGCTGCTGCTTAGCCATCCGCTGCGCGCCGTGGCGTTCGATGACATGCCCGACCTCATGCCCGAGCACGCCCGCGAGCTGCC
>JAGQOC010000190.1 GCA_020427745.1 Phycisphaerales bacterium
GGTTTCGGCGAAGCCCGGGTGATCGGAAGCCGCGGCCATGGTCGCGGGGAGCCCCTTGGCGAGCTCAGTCGCGATCGCGGGCCCGGACATGCACCCGATCGGGCGGGGCTTGGCGTCGGGGTTGTCGCCGAGGACATCGCTGATGATCTGTGTCGGGCGGAGGAGCGTGGTGTTCTCGATGCCCTTGGCGACGGAGATAACGGCGGCGTGCGCAGGAACGAGGGGCTTGAGACGCTCCCAGGTCGAACGCATGAACTGCACGGGGATCGCGTTGACGATGATGTCGGCGTCCTTGAGTGCCTCGGCGTCGGAGAGCGCGACGCGGATCCGGGCGGGGAGGTGGTAGTCCGGGAGCCTGGGCGAGCTGCGGGTCTGGGCGAGGGTGCCGGCTTCGTCCTCGGAGTGCCCCCAGAGCCGGATGCTCGGCTGGGCGGCGATGCTCGAGTCGAGCGCATTGGCACAGACGAGACCCATCTGCCCGAGCCCGAGGATGCAGATGCTGGGAACAGGGGGCTTGTTTGGGGTGTTGGTGGTCATGTCGGCTCCGTGCGTGGGTGAACCGGGGGGCGGTCCGCCGCGTAAGGGTAGCGGCGAAGGGGACGATGGGGGACATGAACGGGCTTTGGAGCCAACCGGCTGGGCCCGCTACACTTGTCATCCGGCGCGGGGCATCCGCCTTGAGGACAACCGAGACACCGAAACGGAGCGACTGCACGCATGGCTGCAACGACCGACCACGATCACGCCCACGACCACACGCATACCCATTCCGAGGGGGTGGAGTGCTGCTCGCACCATGATATGGATGTGGGCAACGGGATCATTCTTTATCTGATCGGGGGGATGCTCGCGCTCGTGAGTTGGATCATGCACCTGATCGGGCACACGGATGAACTGATCGCGACGCTCCCGGCGGTGCTCGCGGCGTTGTTCCTCGGGAGCTGGCTGTTTTATGCAGCGGGAAAAGAGCTGCTCCAGTTCCGGATCTCGTCGAGTTCGCTGGCGGCGCTGGCGATCCTGGCGTCGATGGCGGTGGGGAAGTTCGGGACCGCGGCGTTTCTGGCGTTCATTCTCCTGGTTGCGGACCAGATTGTTTCCAAGACCGCCAAGGGTGCCCAGCGTGCGATCGAGCAGCTTGTTTCGCTGACACCTTCCGAGGCGCGGATCGTCGGGGAGGATGGCAGTGAGCGGATGGTCGCGGTCGGGCAGGTGAAGGTTGGGCAGACCGTCCGCATCCGTCCCGGCGAGAACCTGCCGGTGGACGGGCGGGTGCTTACTGGTGAATCGACCATCAACCAGGCGTCGCTGACGGGCGAGTCGATGCCGGTCGAGGTCCAGCGTGGGAGCCCGGCCTACGCGGGCACGAGCAACCTGACCGGCGCGATCGACATCGAGGTGACCCAGGTCGGCGGGGACACGACGATCGGGAAGGTGTCGAGCTTGATCCGCGAAGCGGAGAACGCCAAGAGCCCGCGCCAGCTGCTGATCGAGCAGGTCGCGCGGTTCTATGTCCCCGTCGCGATCGCGGTGGCGGCGATCGTGTTCTTCCTGTTCAGCCAGTCGACCGATCCGATCGTCAAGGACTCGGCGGCGATCCGCGCGGTGTCCGTGCTGGTCGTCACCTGTCCTACGGCGCTGCTGCTCTCGAGCCCGTCGGCGATGGTCGCGGCGTTCGCGGCGGCGGCGCGTCTGGGTGTGATGATCAAGCGGACGGATTATCTTGAGTCCGCGTCTAATATCGACGCCGTGGTGATGGATAAAACGGGCACGCTGACGACGGGTCGTTTCGAGGTTTCACGATTGGTTCCGGCGGAGGGCGTTGAGGGTGCGGAGCTGCTCAAAGCTGCGGCTTTCGCGGAGGCGCACTCCAACCACCCGCTCGGGCTCTCGATCCTGCGGACGGCCAAGCAGGCGCGGATCGCGGTGGACAGCGAGGGCAACTTCGAGGAGGTCCACGGCGCGGGCGTGAACGCGACGACGAGTATCGGGAAGATCTCCGCGGGGCGCGGTACATGGGTCCGCGGGCTGCTGCCGAACGCGGACGCGCAGATCACGCATGTCGAATCAAAGATCGAGGGCATGAGCGGCGTGCATGTTGTCTGTGACGGGCGGTACCTCGGTGCGGTCGGGCTTGAGGACGCGGTGCGCGTCAACGGCAAGGTTGTGGTCGATCGGCTGCGGGACCTCGGTGTCCGCATGGTCGCGATCTTCACGGGCGACCGGCTCAGCGTGGGCAAGCGTGTCGGGCAGGTGACGGGCGTGGATATGGTCGAGGCGGAATGCCTCCCCGAAGAGAAACACCAGCAGATCCAGCAGCTCAATCAGGACGGCTACCGCGTCATGATGGTGGGCGACGGCGTTAACGACGGTCCCGCGCTCGCGGAGGCGGAGGTCGGTGTCGCGATGGGTCTGAGCGGCTCGGACATCGCGGCCAACTCCGCGGGCGTCGCGCTGATGACAGACGAGCTCAACCGCTTGCCCTTCCTCATCGAGCTCTCGCGGCGAACCCGCGGGATCATCACGCAGAACATCGTGGTGTCGATCGCGATGGCGGTTGTCGGGCTGATCCTCGCGGCGACGGGCAGCTTCAACGCGCTGGGCGGGGCGAGTATCGGCGTTGGGTTCGCGGCGCTGTTCCACTTCCTGCCCGATGTGTTCGTGATCGGCAACTCGTTCAGGCTCTTCCGTTTCGGTGAGGACTTCCTCGAAGCCGAGGCGATCGCCAAGCGGCAGGCGGAAGCGGCGGCGAAGCGAGTCCGGCGTGACGCGTCGGTCCGCAACCTTGCGGCAGAACCGGCCTGATTGTTCTGGAAACGCTTCTAGGAGCCCGGCGTGTGCCGGGCTTTTTTCATGCGATCTGCGGTTGCGTATGATGACACCGGTTCAACGGGTAAAGGAGTTTCCAATGAAGATGCTGAATGTCGTCGCGTTTCTGGTCTCGGGTCTGGTCTCGGGCGCGTTCGCGCAGGAGCGTCCGCAGGAGCCCGTGGAGCCGTATCCGTATGAATCGATCGAGGTCACGATCCCCTGCGGGGTTGCGGAGGGGGCGGAGCCGACGCATACGCTCGCGGGGACGCTGACGATTCCGGATGCGGCAGAGTTTGGTGAGGGGCCGTTCGTGGGTGTGGTGCTGATGAGCGGCTCGGGGCCGCAGGATCGTGACGAGACGCTGATGGGGCACAAGCCGTTCCTTGTGCTCGCGGACTACCTGACGCGCCACGGCATCGCGGTGCTCCGCTACGACGATCGCGGGATCGGGGAATCCACCGGGACCTTTGGCGGAACGACCACGATCGAGTTCTCCGAGGACGCGCAGACCGCGGCGCACTTCCTGATGGAGCATGAGAAGGTTAACCCGGACAGGGTCGGCATCATGGGACACTCGGAGGGCGGGCTCGCGGCACCGTTTATCGCGGACCGGGATGAGTCGATCGCGTTCATTGTGCTGCTCGCGGGGACGGGCGTGCCGATCAGCGATGTGCTGATCGACCAGACCGCGGCGATGTACCGCAGTCAGGGGAACAAAGAGGAGTATGTCGAGGCGGCGATGGGGGCGCGTCGGAAGCTGTTCGACGCGATCGCCGCGGATGCGGACGAAGAGGAGCTGATCGAGCGGATGATGGTGGTGAACCGGGTCGAGTGGGGGTTGAAGGACGAGACGCAGCTCCGGACGGTTTCGGTGCGGATGCTGCCGCAGTTTACGAACCGCTGGATGCGTGGGATCCTGTCGCTTGATCCGCGTGAGCCGCTGGGTCGTCTGCGGATCCCGGTGCTCGCGCTCAACGGGACGAAGGATTTTCAGGTCTCCGTGCGCATGAATCTGGACTCGATCCGCACGGCGCTCGAGAACGGGGGGAACACGCAGTACACGATCGTGGAACTCGCGGGGCTCAATCATCTCTTTCAGCACTCGCATACAGGGATGCTCGATGAGTACTCGACGATCGAGGAGACATTTGCGCCCGAGGCGATGGCGATCATCGAATCCTGGATCCGTACGGTGAACGCGGGGGATTGATCGCTAGAGGATGGTGCCTCGGAGGAGCAGGAGCGCGACGCAGAAGTAGATCGTGATGCCGGTGACATCCATGAGCGTCGCGACGAGCGGGGAGCTGGAGGTCGCGGGGTCGATCCCGAAGTGATCGAGGATGAGCGGGAACATCGAGCCGACGATGGTGCCCCAGTTGACGATGAGGAACACGGCGCCCGCGATCGTGAACGCGAGCATCCAGTGGTACTCGGTGTCGATGATGCCCGTGAACTTGAGCAGCAGCACGGTGATCATCCCGAAGCCCGCGAGCATGGACCCGAGGCAGAGCCCGGTGAGCAGTTCTTTGCGGATGATCCGCCACCAGCTCTTGAGCCTGACCTCCTCGACAGCGATCGCACGGACGAGCAGGCTCGCGGCCTGGGTCCCGGTGTTCCCGCCCGAGGCGATGATCATCGGGACAAAGAGGGCGAGGACGACGGCTTTGTTGAGCTCGGCGTTGAACACACGCAGCACACTGATGGTGAGCAACTGCATCAGGAACAACCCCGCGAGCCACCCGCCACGCTTGCGGAACATCTCGATCACCGGGGTGTCGGTGTAGTACTGGTCGAGGGCTTCCATACCGCCCAGCTTCTGGACATCCTCGGTGAACTCCTCTTCCGCGACATCCGCGACATCGTCGGCGGTGACGATCCCGACGAGCAGCCCGAGCGAGTCCACCACGGGCAACGCCGTGCGGTTGTAGCGGGCCATCATGCGGACCGCTTCCTCGCGGTCGTCCTTGGCGTGCAGCGCGATGAACTCGTCGTCCATGAGATCGCGGATGGTCTTCTCGGGGTCCGCGAGCAGGATCGAGCGGATGTGGATGTCGTCGATCAGCGTGTTGTCCTGGGCGATGACGAAGACCCAGTGCACGGTCTCGGCGTCCTTGCCGTAGCGCCGGATATGCTCGAGTGATTTTTCGACGGACCACTCCGGGCGGAGGCGGACATAGTCCGGGGTCATGATGCGCCCGACGCTCTCGGCGTCATAGCCGAGGATGCCCTGGGTGATCCGTCGGTTCTTGGGGCTCAGCCGGGCGATCAGGGGTGTTGCGACCTCGACGGGCAGCTCGTCGAGCACGGCTGCGCGGTCGTCGGGGTCCATCGACTCGATCACCCGGGCGGAACGCTCGTCGCCCATCTGCTCGAGCAGCGATTCCTGGCACGCAAGCGTGAGTTCGGAGAAGGTATCGGCGGCGAGTTCGCGGGGCAGCACCCGGAACGCGACGACACCGATCTCGGGCTCGAGGGACTCGAGGAGGTCGGCGATGTCCGCGGGCTCAAAGGCCGAGAGCGCGTCGCGCGCGTCGCGATAGCTCGATGCCTCGAGCAGGGCGCGGATCTCGGGCTCGATAATGTGGATGGTGGGGGGCTGCACGCCCAATCGTACACCGCCGACATGATGGCGGGGTGCCCCTGTTCTCGGACCGGGGTTTCGCTGTGTATTGGGTGTAGCGGATTGATGAAGGGGTCGGCTCAGAAATCGCCAGGGTGCGTCTGATTCCTGATTGGGATACTCCCATCTCCCCGATGGAGGTCTGCGGGGGAATACACACGGCGTTGGGTTGTGAAGGAGAAATGGATGAGCCGGTACGCGTTTACACTGATCGAGGTTATTGTGGTTGTTGTGGTGATCGGGATCCTTGCCGCGGTGGTGGTGCCAAAGTTTGCCAACGCCCAGCATGACTCGGTGGTGGCGGCGACCGCCGAGGACCTGCATGTCATCGAGACCGCGGTCCAGATGTACCACGCAAAGAACGGTGTCTACCCGGCGGATGTCAACCGGACCAAGTTCCCGACGGTGCTCGATCCGTACTTCAAGACCGACAACCCGTTCGCGAAGCCCGCACCGATTGGGGGAAAGTACGATTACGAGGGCACGCCGAACTGGAACCCCGTGCAGATCTCGATCCGCACCGAATCCGAGCAGATCGGGCACAGCGAGGCCGATGCGCTCGCGCTTGATGAGTACATGGACGACGGGGATCTGTCCACCGGGAGCCTCCGGCGCGACGGGAACCGGACCTATTACATCATCGGTTCACACTGACCCGCTCGGAAATCGTGAGCCCGAAGGCCTCGAGCTGCGGGTAGCTGACCGATGAGTTTGTGATTAATCGGAGATGGCTGAGCCCGAGGGCGCGGAGGATCTGTGATCCGGTGCCGTACTCGACCATCTCGGGGGAGATCGCCTCGATGACGGAATCCTCGGTGCGGTGGTCGAACGGTCGGCTGAGTCGTTGGCTGAGCCCATCGCCCACGCCGTGGGGGCGGAGATAGACGATCGCGCCGCGTCCCTCTTTCTGGATCATCCGCATCGATGCGCGGAGCGTCTGCCCGGTGGATGAGCCGGCGGACGAGTCGAGGTCATCGAAGATATCGCCCAGCAGATCCCGCTTGTGCACGCGGACGAGGGTGGGGCGGTCGTCCGCGATCGCGTTGCCGTACTCATCGAGCCGACCGACATCGCCGACCGTCAGCGCCAGGTGTGGCATCGGGTCGCCGATCGACCGGAACGCGATGAGATTGAACTCACCCTCCGGCGTGCGCACCGTGGTGCCCTCGACCGGATCGAGCCGATCGACGATCGACGACTGCGATAGCCGGTGCTCGATGATCTGCTTGATCGAGCACATTTTGAGATCGTGCTGCTTGCAGAAGACCTCGAGATCGGGGACACGCATCATGCGTCCCTCGGGGTGGACGATCTCGATGCCGACGCACCCGGGGTTGAGCCCCGCGAGCCGGCAGAGGTCGACGATGCCCTCGGTGTGTCCGACGCGGACGAGCACGCCGCCGTCGCGTGAGCGGAGTGGGTTGATGTGCCCGGGGCGGACAAAGTCGTCGGGCTTCGTGCTCGGGTCGATGAGCATCTGGATTGTTTTGGCGCGTTCGTGGGCGCTGACGCCGGTGGTGAAGCCGTGCTTGGGGTGGCCGTCGATGGAGACGGTGAAGGGTGTGCCGCGGACGG
>JAGQOC010000191.1 GCA_020427745.1 Phycisphaerales bacterium
TGCTCCGCGTCGTCGTCCGTCCCCTTGACGAGCACGGCCGTCACGCGGGCGGGGTCGACGCCGATGGTCTCGATGACCTTTGGGCGGAGCTGCCCGGTCTCCGGGTCTTTTTCGTACTCGAACGGGCTGGTGGATTCGGTGCGGACGATGCGCTGGGCCTCGTCCATGCGGAGCATCTTCTGGAGCAGATCCAAGCGCACGATGACCAGGCTGGAGTCGACCTCGAAGAGCCCGGTCTGGAACTCGTTGGCGATCGGGACGGTCCGCGTCACGGGGTCCACGGGGCGACCATCGGAGTCGAGCGAGAGGACGGTGAGCCCGATGGTGCCGTCGCGGGGCATGAAGACGCTGGGGACCTCGTAGCCGCCGTCGGGCAGGGGGATCACGGGGTTCATGGGCTCGTAGAGCCCGCTGTGTGTGCGGAGGTTGAGCCCGGTGAGCTCGATGCCGATGAGCCCGGCGGGCTCGGTCATCCCGGTGATCGGGTTGGGGCGCTGCATGAGCTGGCCGTTGGTGTACATGCCCTCGAAGATCTGCCTGTACTGTGGATCGAGGCGGACATCCTCGCTGTTCTTGTCCTTGGGTGTGGGCTTCTCGAGCGGCTTCCACCAGAGGGTGTCCTCGTAGCCCGTGACGAGGTTGTAGCTCATGGGGTCGACGCCCTTGACCTGCATGATCTCGACCTGGTCGTTTGGGAGCTTGACCATGCCGAAGGACTCGATGATGGGGGTGGCGGCGTCGATGGCTTCTTCGTCTTCGAGCATCTCGATGAGCTCGTCGTAGTGGGCGAAGCCGACATTGGGCCAGACGATCGCGACATCGCCGATCATCGAGCGCCCCGAGGCGACGAGGTTGGTGAGGAACCCGCCCATGACGGACCAGGTGATGAGGATGGTCGCGACGGAGAGCATGACCGCGGCCATCGCCAGCAGGGGCATGATCTTGCTCGTCAGGTATTTGCGGGTGAGGAGGGATTGGTACACGGCTGGATGCTAGGTCGGGGCGGGCGAGCGGTCAGAAGCGGGAACGCAGGAGTTTGCACCAGAGGCGGACGTACTCGCGCTTGGGAGCGACGAAGCCGCACTCGGGGCAGCGGTCGTCGCTCGGATCGCGTCCGCTGAGATCGTAGGTGCACGCGGGGCAGAGATAGGCGTGGGCTTTGCAGATCTGTTTTGTGTGCCTGATTCGTGTGAGGCCGAGGGCAACGCCATAGAAGAACATCGTGATGATACTCAGGAGGAAACCCAGAACGGACGCCGCAAGACAGATGCTCGCGAATGACGAGTCAAGGATCCTGAAAAAGTATGATCCCGCGAGCCCAACACCCGCCACGACCGCAACGCCAAATGAAAGAACCACCACACGCTCCAGCTTGCGGCAGATCCAAAGACTCCATGACGAGCGGTTGATCCGGAGCACATCACCCGTTCGAAACCCCGATGCAGGCTCGGCTCGCAGGCTCCAGGGGCTTGGTCTTCTGAGGGTGGGTCCGCGGGGCACCGCTCACTCTACGGTGACCGATTTCGCGAGGTTCCGCGGCTTGTCGACATCGTGACCTCTCAGCACCGCCGCGTGGTAGGCGAGCAGCTGCAGGGGCACGACCGTCACCATCGGGGAAAGACATTCCTCGACCTCGGGGACATAGAGCACATCCTCGGCGACGCTCTTGATCTGCTCGTCGCCCTCGGTCGCAACGGCGATGACATGACCGCCACGCGAGCGAACCTCCTCGATGTTGCTCATGACCTTATCGTACTGGTTTCCCTGGTTGGCGATGAAGACGACGGGCATGCCCTCGTCGATCAGTGCGATGGGG
>JAGQOC010000192.1 GCA_020427745.1 Phycisphaerales bacterium
GTGTTGCGCCGACCTGTCAACATGCCACAGATCCGCGGATTGGGTACCGGACCGCGAGAATTGTTGTCGTGGGTCTGGGCAGGACACGCCCGGATACCCCCTGAATAGGGCAGGCGGGGCTGCGGTGGAGTTGGGGTGCGGCTGGCGGCAACGGCGGGTGGGATCAACCGGCGGGTACCATGATGTAGACGGGGCCCGTTCGGGATCGCGGGCTCGGTTCTGCGCGCACGGAAGGAATCGGCGATGGCTCGACAGGATGTCGCACCGACGGACGGCAAAGCGGGGATCGACGCCGGGGCGACGCCCCCGGGCTTTGCCCACCTGCACCTGCACACCGAGTACTCGCTGCTGGATGGCGGGAACCGGGTCGATCGGCTGGTCGACCGGGTGAAGGAACTCGGCATGGACGCCGTGGCGGTGACGGACCACGGCAATATGCACGCGGCGGTGCAGTTCTATAACCTCGCCCAGAAGCACGGGATCAAGCCCATCCTCGGGGTGGAGGCGTATGTCGCGCCGGGGGACCGGACGGACCGGACCTACACAGGTGTGGCCGACGGCGGGTTCCACCTGGTGCTGCTCGCAGAGAACATCACGGGGTGGAACAACCTGCTGTATCTGTGCTCCGAGGCTTACCTGACGGGGTTCTACTACAAGCCCCGCATGGACCGGGAGTTGCTGGAAAAGCACAGCGAGGGGCTCATCGCGATCAACGGGCACTTGGGGTCCGAGATCGCGCACCACATGGTGAAGTACGAGCAGACCCGGGACCGGTCGCATTGGGACAACGCGGTTGATGTGGCCAAGTGGCATCGGGATACATTCAAAGGAACCGAGAAGGGGCCGGGGTTTTATCTGGAGTTGCAGCACCACATCGGGCTGCAGAACTCGATCAATCCGCATGTGATCAGGCTCGCGCGGGAGATGGATTTGCCGCTGGTGTGCGACAACGACAGCCACTTCCTGCTCGAAGAGGATCACGACGCGCACGACACGCTGATCTGCATCTCGACGGGGAAGGTGAAGAACGACCCGGACCGGATGCGGTATCCGACGGAGCTGTATGTGAAGTCGCCCGAGGAGATGGGCGCGTTGTTCGAGTCGGCGGAGTACAACAACGATGAGTTCGGCGGCGCCGGCACCGAGGCAATGGCGAACACTGTTGCGATCGCGGATCGGTGTGATGTTCAGCTCCCGATCGGCGCGAATCATGCGCCGGTGGTGGTGGTCAAGGCGCCCGCGAAGAGCAAGCTCCCCAAGCACAGCGCCAAGGAGTTCAACGGGGACCTGACCGCGTGGTTCAAGGTGTTCTGCGCGAACTTCGAGCTCGAGCCCGCGAACGATCCGGACCTCGACCAGGCTTCGCTGAAGGTCGAGTGCGACAAGACGCTGCGGATGCTGTGCGAGGCGGGGATGGTCTGGCGTTACGGGCCGGAGATCATGGAGCACAAGCACAAGGGCATCGAGGGCGTGGACGAGTGCCCGGACGATGCGGAGGACAAGGATGCGTGGGCGAAATGGGCGAGGCTGAACCGTGAGCTCAAGATTCTCGCCGACAAGCTGATCTCTGCGTACTTCCTGATCGTGTGGGACTTCGTCAACTGGGGAAGACAACGCGGCATCCCGAGCAACGCGCGTGGTTCGGGTGTCGGGACGATGGCGGGGTATGTGCTCGGGCTGTCCAATGCGTGCCCGGTCCATTACGGGTTGCTGTTCGAGCGGTTCACCGATCCGGACCGGTCGGAGTACCCCGATATCGATATCGATCTCTGCCAGGACGGGCGTGGCGAGGTCATCAACTATGTCCGCGAGAAGTACGGGCATGTGGCGCAGATCATTACCTTCGGGACGCTCAAGGCGCGTGCGGGGATCCGCGATGTTGCGCGGGTGCTCGAGATCCCGCTTCCCGAGGCGGACAAGCTCGCCAAGCTCGTCCCCGAGGAGCTCGGGATCACGCTCGACAAGGCGCTCGAGCAGGAGCCCGATCTCAGGGCGCAGTACGACAAGGACCCGATCGTCAAGCGGCTGATCGATACGGCGAGGACCTTCGAGGGGCAGGCGAGGCACTCGAGTGTGCACGCCGCGGGCGTGATCGTTGCGACGCGCCCGCTGCACGAGGTGGTTCCGCTCTACAAGGCGTCCGGCGCGGGCGAGAACGAGATCATCACGCAGTGGGACGGGCCCACATGTGAGATGATGGGGTTGCTCAAGATGGACTTCTTGGGATTGCGCACGCTGAGCGTGATCGAGCGGGCCAAGAAGCTCATTCGGGATTCGCTCGACGAGGAAACGATCTGGGAAGCGGTCGGCAAGACGAAGAAAAAAGGCGTGGATCATCCGCTGGACCTTGAGCGGCTGAAGTTCAGGGACCCGAATGTGTTCGCGATGTTCCAGCGCGGCGACACGACGGGGGTGTTCCAGTTCGAATCGGGCGGGATGCGCAAGCTCCTCGGCGCGATGAAGCCCGACCGGCTCGAGGACCTGATCGCGGCAAACGCGTTGTTCCGGCCCGGGCCGATGGACCTGATCCCGGACTATAACCGGCGCAAGCATGGCGAGGAACGCGTCCCGGAGGTGCACCCGATCGTCGACAAGTTCACGGCCGAGACCTACGGCGTGATGGTCTATCAGGAACAGGTCATGCAGATCGTGCACGAGCTTGGCGGGATCCCGCTGCGCAGCGCGTACTCGCTCATCAAGGCGATCAGCAAGAAGAAAGAGAAGATCATCGAGGGTGAGCGTCCCAAGTTCCTCGATGGTGCGGAAAAACAGGGGTTGCCGCGCGACAAGGCGAACGAGCTGTTCGAGCTGATTCTCAAGTTCGCGGGCTACGGCTTCAACAAGTCGCACTCGACGGGGTACGCGATTGTCGCGTACCAGACGGCGTACCTGAAGACTTATTTCCCGGCGCACTATATGGCGGCGTTCCTGAGCTTCGAGTCCCAGGCGCAGAAGGTCAGCGACTGGATCCCGTATCTGGAGGACTGCAAACGCACGCGGTTTATTGACCCCAAGACCGGCGAGCAGACGCGCTACGGGATCGAGGTGCTCGCGCCGGATGTGAACAAGTCGATGCCAGATTTCGCCGTTGTGTACAACGATGAGGAAGAAGCGGGCGCGACGAACGGGCAGATCATGTTCGGGCTCAAGGCCATCAAGGGCGCGGGGGCGAAGGCGATCGAGACGATTGTCACCGAGCGCGACAAGGGGCTCGCGAGCGGGGACAACCCGAAGCGGGTGCCGTATTCATCGATCTTTGATTTCTGCGAGCGTGTACCCTCGTCGTCCGTGAACAAGGCAACGATTGAGGCGCTCGTCAAGGCCGGGGCGTTCGACAACATCCACTCGCGTGACGCACGCGCGGCGCTCGCGGCGACGATCGAGCAGGCGGTGAGCGCCGGGCAGACCATCGCCGCGGACAAGGCCGCGGGGCAGGGGGCGCTCTTCGGTTTCGGCGGCGACGAGCCCACGCAGACCGTCCAGCCCGCGGTGGCGCTCGCGAATGTTGAGCCCTGGGTCGAGAGCGAAACACTTCGACAAGAGAAAGAGACGCTCGGGTTCTATGTGTCGAGCCATCCGATGGAGGAGTGGAACCACTGGGTGCGGGCGTTCACGCACAACCGGGTGGGGGACCTGAAAGATCTTGCGCAGGACAAACGCGTGATCGTCGCGGCGATGGTGCAGAGCACCCGCACGATCGTCGTCCGCAACGGACGCAGCGCGGGGCAGAAGATGGGGATCCTGACGATCGAGGACTCGACCGGGACGGCTGACGCGGTGATGTTCGCAAATGTCTACCAGCAGTTTTCGCATTTGCTCGAGGACGACCAGCCCAAGTTCTTTATGGGTCGGCTCGATCACTCGCGTGGAGACGCACAGATCATTGTTGATCGGTTGGTCCCCATCGACGGGCACCCGCTCGAGCAGGGGACGGTGCAGGTGATGGTTCGCGCGGAGAAACTCAACGGGTCGGCGGGCGAGCATCTCAATGAGGCCAAGCGGCTGCTGATGGAGCCGCCGGACCCGAGCGATCTGTCGCTGGGGAAATCGGCGCGCCCGGTCGAGGTGATCGTGGAGACCGAGAACGCGTGGGTGCAGGTCGAGGCGAAGGGCGTGGGCAAGGTCACGCTCCGCCCCGAGCTGGTCAGACGGATCGCGGGCGAGTTGGGCGAGGACTCGGTGCGTCTGGCGGGGGGCGTGAGTGTGGAGCTCAATCCGGAAGACGAGCGGCGGAAGAAATACGCGAAGGCGTGAGCGGTCTATCGCTGCCAGCGGGTCTTGAGATCGTGCTCGATCTTGAGCAGGTCGAGGACCTTGCCGACGGTGAAGTCGATGATCTCGTCGATGGTGGTCGGCTTGAGGTAGAGCCCCGGGTTCGCGGGCGCGATCGTTGCGCCGGCGAGGGTGAGTGTGCGCATGTTTTCGATGTCGATGAGGGACAGGGGCGATTCGCGGTGGACGATGATGAGCGGGCGTCGTTCTTTGAGGGTGACGGCCGCGGCACGGGTGAGGAGGTTCTCGCCGCTGCCCGTCGCGATCTTGCCGAGCGAGGTCGAGGAGCACGGGATGACGACCATGCCGTCGTGGAGGAAGGAGCCGCTGGCGATGACGGCACCGACATCCTTGTGCGGGTGGACCAGGAGCTGATTGCGGATGGACTGATTGCCCGCCAGGCTTGGGCAGAGGGTGTCGAGCGAGAGGCCGGTGATGCCGAGCTCGTCGCTGAGCAGGCGTTTTCCGAAGTCGGTGACGACGAGGTGGACCTCGATGTGGCTTTGGAGCAGCAGTTCGAGGAGGCGTGTGCTGTAGCGGGCGCCCGAGGCGCCGGAGATGCCGACGACGATCCGTTTCGGGCGTGATTGGTCTGTGGGGTGGGTCATCTTGAGGGATGGTAGGTGGTTGGCGTGCAAAGTCTTGGTCCGGCGCTTAGAGTAGAATCGGGCGAGGTAGTACTGCGGAAGGATCTTCGATGCGCGGACAGGCACAGATGCGGACAATACTGGCGGTTGGCGTGGTTTCCTCGCTGCTCGCCGTGGGCGGTTGCGTGAGCTACACGAATGTCAGCGGGCCCGAGAGCCCGCCCTCGTTCCACAACCCGAACCACTACGCCGCGGTTGATGTGACCGCGAAGTCGCTCGACTGGGTGCTCACCCGGCACGGGCCGAGCGACGGGTCGGGCTATGTTGTGAACTTCCCGGCGGGGACCTCGCAGCAGAGCGCGATGGAGATCTTTGCCAAGCTCCCGGGCGGTGCGGTGTGGCCGACGAGCACCGACCAGAACCCGCTGGGGATGTACCATGTCGGGCGTGTCTGGATCCGGGCTTCGGAGGCGAAGGTCGATGTGGTCTACCCGTTCACGATGCTGAACGGCGGCACCGGACAGCGGGGCGTGACGGTCTGGCTTCAGGGCGGTGTGCGTGATTGGCGTGTGATCCGCGGGCAGTACTGGTCGCCCGGGACGGTTGTGGTCCCCGAGGTCTCGGTGCCTGTTGTCGAAGAAGAAGGATTCTTCGATCGCTGGACGGGTTCGGACAGCGGGGACACCGAGCCGGCGCAGTCCGAGCCCGAGCCCGAGACCGATGTCATCAGCGGCGTCTCTCCATGGGTCGAGCCGGAACAGGAGCCGGAGCCCGTCCCTCAGCCCGCACCCAGCGAAACAGGCAATGGATCAGCTCTCTGGCGAGAGGTCCCGGTCGGGGATTCCTGAGGCATGTGGACCTCCAAGCGCGATCTGGTGACGATGCACGGCGCCGAGGCGAGCGCGATCCGCTCTGTTCTGCACGATGCGCACTGGGACGAGTGGGAGGGCGACGAATGCACTGGGAAAACAGTCGCGAATCTGTTCTTTGAGGACTCGACGCGGACGCGGGTGAGTTTCTCGATGGCTGCGGGCTCGCTCGGGGCTCGCCCTGTGGATCTCACGGCGCTCGGCTCGTCGATGAGCAAGGGCGAGACCTTGCTCGATACCGTATGGACGATCGAGTCGATGGGGTTCAGCGCGATCGTGATTCGTCACGGCGAGGACGATGCCGCGGCGATGGTTGCGTCGCGTGTGCACTGCCCGGTAATCAACGCGGGCTCGGGCAGATCGCAGCATCCGACGCAGGCGCTCGGTGATGCGCTGGTTATCGGCGAGGCGCACGATCGGACGGACGGCTGGGATTTTAGCGGGCTGCGTGTCGTGATCGTCGGCGACATTGTTTCGTCACGCGTCGCGGGATCGAATATCGATTCGTTGCGGATGCTCGGTGCGGAGATCGTGCTGGTTGGTCCGGGCGCGATGGTGCCCGATGGTTTTATGGGATGTACCGTCGAGCGTGATTTGGACGGCGTGATCGAATCGGCCGACGCGGTGATGATGCTACGGATCCAGTTCGAGCGTGGGGCCGGCGAGCTGGTCGGTGCGCGGGATGAATATGTCCGTGACTATCAGCTGAGCGAGCAACGAGCGAAGGCGATGAAGCCGGGGGCGATCGTGATGCACCCGGGCCCGATGAACCGGGATCTGGAGATCGCGTCCGCGGTCGCCGACGGCGGGCAATCCAAGATCCGCAAGCAGGTGAACGCGGGTGTTCGGGTTCGGCGGGCGGTGCTGAATCACGCGCTGGACGGATAAATACGGCGGTGGTAGAATAATTCCTGTGAAACGACACGGCGATATGCTGGCGTGGGTTGGTTGCTGGGTGCTCTGCATCGGCTTTGTCGGCGCGTCGTCGGGGTGGACCTGGATGCTTGCGCGGTGGGGGGATGATCGCCCCGCGTGGTCGGTGTGCGGGCAGGACATGTGCGCGTGTGTGCCGACAACACCGATGGAGCCCGAGTGCCCGCTGTGTGAACTCGGCGAGACTGGGTCGGCGGGTTGCAGCGCCGAGACCGGCTCACAGGTCCCTGAACGAGGGGCGCCGATCCTGCGGACGCTGAGCGACGCCGACGACGCCGCGTGCTCGATGATGATCGCGGTGTTCGTCCTGTTCGCGGGGCAGCAACACGCAACAACAAACCGGTATGAGAACGCGACGGGCTGGACGATCGAAGAGTCCAACCGGCTTGCGAGTCTTCCGATCGGCGTGCCGACGCCTCCCCCCCGACACGGGTAGCTTCCTCCAGAAATCGTGAATGATGAACCGCACTGTTTCTGCGCACGCTCCGCGTGCGCAAGGAGATTGTTATGCGTTGCAGAGTTTCCACTGCGCGTGGTTTCACGCTCATCGAGCTGCTTGTTGTTGTGTCGATCATCGCGCTGCTGATCGGGATTCTGCTTCCCGCGCTCGGCGGCGCTCGCGACACCGCGCGATCGGTCAAGTGCCTTTCGAATATGCGGTCGCTCTCGGTTGCGCTGCTGATGTACGCCGAGGACTCGGACGGGGAACTCCCTCGCTCGGGTCACTCGGCGGGCTTCGGCTCGCTCCCGTGGGCGGCGGCGATGTACGAGCCGATCACGGGCAACCCGTTCGGGGGCTCGAACTACTCCTGGGACAACGAGGGGTGGTGGACAACGACGAACACCGTGTATCGCTGTCCGCACGATCGGCGTGAGAGCCCGGTGATGCAGCAGGGGTTGCCGTTCGGGTTCGCGGCGTTTAGCTACGGCATGAATGTGTACTACGAGCTGCGGCGCGAGGAGATCGAGCCAGAGCGGTGGGCGGGCGAGCGGACGGCGATGTACCGCAAGGTGCACAGCGTGCCGCGCCCGTCGGCGACGGTGCTGCTCGGCGAGCTGCCCGACACGATCGGGCTCGACCACATCATGGCGCATTTCTGGAGGACACGGGGTGTGCCCGCGGGCGTTGATGTCGCGCGGGATCGGCACGGCGAGAGGGCGGCGTACGCGCTGCTCGATGGGCACGCGGAAGAGCGTGCGTTTGAAGATGTGTATGACGAAAACACCGGGACGGATTCGTGGAACCCCGCGACGGCCCGCTAAAAGAAAGTGATTGATATGAACAAGACAATGATGAGTGGAGTGTGTGTATCGATGGTGTGCGGGCTTGCGTTCGCGGATGATGTGTGGCCGCAGAGCTTCGGCTGGCCCATGGAGCACATCATGGTCTCGATGGATGGCAGCGACCTGCACGCGCATGTGAACACTGGCCCGGATAATCGCATCGGGATGCAGCGGTTCGGCGGAGAGGTGTACTCGGGAGCGGCGGATGTTCTGACGGAGACCTATTACAGCGACCAGTACGGATGGGTCGCCGACGGGTTTATCGATCCGGGCGCGGGCAACAGTATCTGGATCGAGCAAGTCGGTGCAACAGGTGGTTTGAATGTCTATGAAGGCGGTATGCGGATGATGCGTCCTTCGCACACCTATGACCCGATCTTCGGGACCGATGGCTCCGACAGCGCCTGGCAATGGTCGGGGATGATGACGCACAACTGGTACAGCGCGGATTCCCTCGGCGAGTATGAAGCCGAGTACCGGATCTATGTTGGAGACGGGCTCGGCAACGCGCTTGCGGGTTTCGGAGAGGCATCGGTGACGCTGCACTTCGTGGCGGTGCCCACGCCGGGCGGGGCTGGTGTGTTCGCGGGGGTTGGGCTGATTGCTGCCCGTCGGAAGCGGGGTTCGGCATGAAACTCGCAACTGTTCTTTTTCTCGGAATGATCTGCGGCACGGCCGGGGCCGGGACGCCAACGATGGGCGGTCCGATGAGCCATCTGCTGGTGACGCTGTTCGATCACCAGATCTATGTGACCTTCGAGTCGCCCAGCATGTCCACGGTTGAGCTGCAGGACTACGGCGAGTTGTACGACGGAGCGGCTTCTGTGCTCAACACCGGCGGGTACAACTCGCAGTTCGGTTGGCTCGCCAACGGGTTTATCTCGTTGCCGGGTTCAAGCGGGATCTTCGTCAAAGCTGTACACGGCTCGCCTTGGCTGGATGTGTATTCCGAGTCGGGTTTCAATCCGATCCTCGGCACAGACGGCAGCGATGCGGTCTGGCAGTGGGACGGCACGATGACGCACAACTGGTACAGCTCGCGCGTGAAGGGCACACACTCGGTGCGCTACGAGGTGTTCGTCGGTGATCTGTTCGGCGAGCCGTTGACGGGGTATACGCCCGGGACGGTGGAGCTGAACTTTGTGTATGGAGAGGGGCCCAGGGGTATCCGGTACCCGGTTGATGGGCTCGGGCATCCGCTTCCCTCGCCGGGTGTGCTGGGCGGGTTTGGCGTGCTCGGGGGGCTCGCGGGACTTCGCCGTCGCCGATGATTGAGAATGATGCAGAATCTGCACCCGGCGTCTTCGGACGCCGGGTTTTTTGTGTGCACCGGGCTACCCTGTTCGCATGGAAGTTGAGCGCACGCATACGCACGAGCACCGGCTGGCGACAGACACCGACGACGGGCTGCTGTTGATCATCTCGGGCCCCAGTGGCGTCGGAAAAACAACGATCACGCGGGGAGTCGAGCGATCGATCGCGGACTCGGTGTTCTCGGTATCGTGCACGACGCGTGCGAAGACCGCCGCGGATGTCGAGGGTGTGGACTATCACTTTGCGACGAACGAGGAGTTCGACAAACTCATCGAGGAAGAAGCCTTCCTCGAATGGGCGGATGTCTTCGGGAAGCGATACGGCACCCGCAAACGCTGGGTGGACGAACAGCTCGCACGCGGGCGGCTGGTGATCCTCGAGATCGATGTCGATGGCGCACGCCAGGTGAAGGAGAAGATGCCCGAGGCGTTCGGGATTTTTATCCTCCCCCCAAGCGAAGAAGAGCTCCTCCGGAGGCTCCGTGCACGCGATCGCGAGGGCGAGGAGCTCATCGCGAAGCGGTTCGCGGAGGCGCAGCACGAGATCTCCGTCGCAAAATCGGGCAAGATCTATGATCGATTTATCGTCAACGAGGATCTTGATGTCGCGATTGCCGAAGCGCTCGAGGCGGTGCGTGTGCGTCGCGCACGCGGTCGTGCTGATCAGGGGGCCGATGAGCCGCGGGCGTCTTGATCGTCGCCCCGGTCGGTGAGCATCTGGTCGAGTGTGCGCATCGTTTCGCGGATGGTTGCGGGTGACGCGTCCACGAACGCCGAGGGTGTTGTCGAGAGGAGTTTGCAGAAAACGGAGCTCATGTGCGCATGGGAGCCGAACCCCGAGGAGAGCGCGATCTGCGTGAGTTGCCCGTGCGCGCCCGGGAGTTGCTCGAGGACATGGGCGATCCGGATGATCGCCAGTGCACGCGTGATTGTTGTTCCGGTGTGTGCGTGGAACAGCCTCGAGAGGTACGCTGGGGAGAGTTCGGTTTCATCGGCGAGCTCGTCGAGCGACCATCTCTTCGAGGGATTGCCGCAGAGGCAGCAGATCGCGTGGTTCACGCGTTCGCGCTGGTGGAGGAAGGTCTGTCGGCTCGTTGACGCCCGCTGATCGACGAACGCGGTGTCCGCGGTGTTCTGGAGTGATCGTTCGACGATCCGGATTGCGCATTCTTCGATCGCGATCGGATCGGTTGTCCGGTCGTCTCGAAACGCGATCCTTTCGAGTTGTCGCGCCATCGCGAGCGCCCTCGGGCAGGCGGGCGCGTACCGGCGTGGGAAGGGGTCATCGGGATGATCGATCGCGCGGGGGTTTGCGCGCCGGACAATCGGGGCGAGGATCTCGTCCGACAGATAGATCAGGATCGATCGCTGTCCCCGGGGAGATGCCGGGGAGCGGTGGTACATCCCGTTCACGGTTGTCATCGCAACCGTTGCGGGCGAGAGTACGATGGGGGACTCGTCGGCGAAGTGCACATGGATCGGGAGCAGCGAGAACGCGATCAGCGGGATCGACCCGGTGGATTGTTCGCCGGTCCATCCCTCGGCGTGGATCGGGCGCGTCTCGGATCCGATACGAACGCCGCGGTAGGTCGCGAACGCGATGCGTTCGTCAGGGGATCGAGAAACAATCGGCATCATGGATGCCCATACGCCCGATCACGGTTGTGGTTTCTTG
>JAGQOC010000193.1 GCA_020427745.1 Phycisphaerales bacterium
GCTCACGGGTTTGAGGCATCGGGCCATCGGTGGCAGCAATAACAAGAATGGCACCGTCCATCTGGGCAGCACCGGTAATCATGTTCTTCACGAAGTCCGCGTGGCCCGGGCAGTCCACATGCGCGTAGTGACGCGTCTCGGTCTCGTACTCGACATGCGCCGAGTGGATGGTCACGGTCTTGTTGGAGTCACGGACGGTACCACCCTTGGTGATTTCCGCGTAGGACTTAGCGCCCTGGACAAGACCCTTGGCATCAGCGCGGGCAACCATGGCAGCGGTCAGGGTGGACTTCCCGTGGTCAATGTGCCCGATGGTGCCGACGTTCACGTGCGGCTTGTTCCGCTCGAAGGTTCCCTTCGCCATCGTAATTACCTCTTCATCAGTGTTCTTGGCGTGTCATGGATCAGGGTTGACCCGCTCGCGCCGTGTGTGTTCCGCCGACCGTTCGCAGCCGACATCTCTTCCAAAGGTTGTCCCGTGCGATCCCTCGATCGTCCGGGTCGAGCCCCCGCCGAAGCAGAAACCCAAAGCCGCTGGTGGGACTTGAACCCACGACCTCACCCTTACCAAGGGTGTGCTCTACCACTGAGCTACAGCGGCGGCAAGAACGGGCACAACCAGTCACCCGATCCGTAAAAACCGCCCGGCTGGACAACCGAGCGGGACGGGATCATACCCCCACCACCCATCCGGTCAACCAATTGCAGCCCAACAGGTTGAGAACTGAAAAGATCCAAGCCCCCAACCCGAGAACCGCCCAGCAGAGCATCTTGCGCACTCGGTGGATCAATGACCTGATCGGCCTCTGAAATCCGGATTGTGCTTGCGGCCGGAGCGTCCGATGATGTACCCTAGGAAGCCCCGATCCCCACGGAACCCAACCCCATGAAAACACTATTTGATCGCACTTTGTTCGCGTCTCTTCTCGCCTGCTCCGCCGGGCTGGTATCCCAGGCCCAAGCCACATGGTCGATCCTGCTGGTAGACACCCGAACGGGGGAGATCGCCGTCGCGTCGGCGACCTGTGTCGAGCGGATCGATCTCCAGCGCGAGACACCCGTGCTGATCTCGGGTGTCGGAGCGATCACCGCCCAGAGCGCCGTGGATTCTTCTGGACGAAACCGGCTCATCGTCCGCGATCGGCTCCTCGAGGGCGTCGCGCTCGCGGACATCCTCGAAGAACTCAGCATCATCGATTCCGGGCACAGCAACCGCCAGTACGGCATGGCCGATGTCTCGGGCGACACCCTCACCTACTCGGGCGCCCAGAACGCCGACTGGGCGGGCGGGCTCACCGGACGCATCGAGATCGGCGAGCCGGGCCCCGCGGACGACATCGTCTACGCCGTGCAGGGCAACATCCTCACCGGGGGTAATGTTGTGCAGACGGCTGTGGATGCGATCATCGCGGAAGACGGCGATCTCGCGGACCGCCTGATGGCGGGCATGCTCGCCGCACGGTTCGACGGCGGCGACGGACGCTGCTCCTGCAACATCCAGGCCCCCACCGCCTGCGGCCCAACACCGCCGGGAGACTTCAAGAGCGCCCATGTCGGATACATGCTCGTCGCCAGGCTCGACGACATGGACGCCGCACGCGCACGCTATGTACTCAGCGGACGCGCCACCGGGTTCGCGTTCCCGGACTTCGACAGCAACGGTGTCGAAGACATCGTCTGCGCCTGGAGCGCCGGCACCGAGCTGAAACGCTTCGAGAACCCCACACTACCCGGGCAGCCGCTCACCTACGCGCGAGAGATCGAGGGCATCGAGGTCGGTGTCAGCAGCCACCTCGATCTCCAGTCCTGCGATCTCAATAACGACGGCAACACAGACCTCGCGCTCATCGCGGGGTCCCCCGCATCCATCGTCGCGCTGCTCGGTGACGGCGCGGGCGGCTACAGCGACCCGATCCAGCTCGACCTCGCAGGCGCACCCACCGGGTTTGCGATCGGTGACCTCAACAACAACGGACGCGACGAGCTGGTTGTCAGCATTGGATCGAACCAGGAAGTCTCCGCCGCCGCCCTCAACCCGGCGGGCGATGCGCTCGAGCTGATCTCAACGACCAGCGTCACCGGCACACCCCGCGGGATCGCGCTCGGGCACTTCGACAACGACGCCACCCTCGACCTCGCCGTCACCCAGCGCGTCGACGATTCGGTCTGGATCGGAGCGGGCAACGGCTCGGGCGGGTTTGTGTTTACACAGTCCATCCCCGACCACGACCAGCCCGCCGCCGTTGCTTCCGCGGATCTCAACAACGACGGACGCAACGACCTCGCGGTCGTGAGCGACGCGGGCGCAACCGCCGCTGTGTACCTCCAGAACCCGGACCACTCGTTCAGTGCGCAACCGCCCATCGCCCTCCCGGGCACCGGCAACACGCTCGCGATCGGGGATGTCGACAACGACGGCAGCCCGGACATCCTCGCGCTCACCGACGCCATCCAGCAGATGCGCGTGCTCACGAACGACGGCAGCGGCGGATTCGCCGAAACATCCTTCACCAACATCGGGGGCGGCGCCCAGGCAATCGCGCTCCGTGATCTCAACCAGAACGGCACCCTCGATGTCTACTCCGGGGGCAACAACACCGGGGCGCTCAGCATCCTCGACAACCTCGGCGACGGCACCTTCCCGCCCGCCAAGGGCTTCGCGATGGGCAACTACTTCCTCACGCTCAATGTCCCGGACCAACGCATCGACGACCCGGACCCCGTCGACCAGCTCGCCGAGATGTTCGCCGCCTGGGAAGCGACCAAGGTCGGCGTTGTCGACGCATCAAAGACCCAGGTCATCGCACCCTCGCGCGTGGGTGCGGGCGATGAAACAATCGATGTCGTCGTGCACCTGTACGACCGCACGGGCACGCCGGTGGATATCGAGGGTGTGAGTATCGAAGCCGTCGGCGAGGGCGGGCTGCTCGAGGTCATCGATGTTGTCGACTTCCCGAGCAACTCCAAAGTCATCCAGCTCGCGGCAAACAACCTTGTCGGCGAGGAATCCCTCGTTATCCGCGTGCAACAAGGTGACAACTCCATCCGGATTATGCCGGACACCCGGATCAGGGTGCTCGAGCGGATCGCGGATTTCGACGCCAACGGCATACTGGACATCTTTGATGTCTTTGCCTTCCTCGACGCATGGAACGCGGGCGATCCCGCGACGGATGTGTTCCCCGACGGCTCGGTCGATCTTCACGATATCTTCGTCTTCATCGATCTCTTCCTCGCCGGTTGACGCGTCCGCATACAATCTTCCGGGGTGAAACGGAACACGCGTCCGGGCGCTGCCGCGGGCGGACTACCCGGGAGGTATGCGATGAAAACAGCTCTGAAGATTCTGGCGGTGCTTTTCGTACTGCTGATTGTTCTGGTCGTCGGCGTGGTGATCTTCGCGATCTCGAATATCAACGGGCTCGTCAAGACCGGCATCGAAAAAGGCGGCACCTACGCCACCGGGTCGATGACCACCGTCGAGAATGTTGATGTCGGGATTTTCGGCGGCACCATGTCGATGAACACACTGGAGATCGCCAACCCCAGCGGGTTCACCACGCCGTTCTTCTTTGAACTCGGCAGCGCCGATGTCCGCGCGGACTGGGCGAGCTACAACGAGCCCAAGATCCATGTCCCCCGCGTCAAGCTCTCCGGGATCCAGGTCTACCTCGACAAGGGCGCCAACCCTTCCAACTACAACACAATCCTCAACCACATCAAATCACTCGAAGGCGGCTCCGGTTCGGGCTCCGGTTCGGGCGGAACCGAGCGTTCGGTGCTGATCGATTCGCTGGTGCTCGAGGACATCAACATCCATGTCGCCAACATGCCCGGCGTGTCGTTCGCGGTGGGTGATG
>JAGQOC010000194.1 GCA_020427745.1 Phycisphaerales bacterium
ATCCTCATCGACGCCCGCCACGGCGTGATCGAGCAGACCCGACGCCACTCGTTCATCACGAGCCTCTTGCGCATTCCGCACCTCGTTGTGTGCGTGAACAAAATGGACCTCGTCGACTGGTCGCAAGAGACCTACGAAAAAATCCGCGACGACTTCGAAGAGTTCGCGTCGCGTTTCGAGATCACGGACATCACCTTCATCCCCATGTCCGCACTCACGGGCGACAATGTCGTCTCGCGATCCGAGAACATGCCCTGGTTCCAGGGACCCTCACTCCTGCACCACCTCGAGAATGTCCACATCGCCGGCGACCGCGACATGATCGATCCGCGATTTCCCGTGCAGTGGGTGCTCCGCCCGCAGAGCGATGAGTACCACGACTACCGCGGCTACGGCGGACAGGTCGCGTCCGGTGTCTTCCAGGTCGGCGACGAGGTTGTCGCGCTCCCCAGCGGGATGGAATCAAGGATCAAGTCCATCGACATCGGGGGCGTCGAGCAGCAGACGGCGTACCCGCCGCAGTCCGTGTCGATCCAGCTCGAGGACGATATCGATATCTCCCGCGGCGACATGCTCTGCCGACCCAACAACAAGCCCACCAGCGGGCAGGATATCGACGCGATGGTTGTCTGGATGACCGACACCCCCATGGTCGTCGGCAAAAAATACACCATCCGCCACACCTCCAACGACGCTCGCTGTGTCATCAAGAACCTGCACTACCGCATGGATATCGAGACACTCCACCGCGACGAATCCGCGGAGAACCTCAAGCTCAACGAGATCGGCCGCGTGTCCTTCCGCATGACCAAGCCGCTGTTCTTCGATGCCTACCGCAAGTGCCGGGCAACGGGCAGCTTTATCATCGTCGATGAGCAGAACAACACCACCGTCGGCGCCGCGATGATCGTCGGCGAGACGGTCTAAATACCCGAGACCGAATCAGACCCGTGGAAACACGGGTTTTTTCGTGCGATCCCCGCGCTCAGATGGCTTTGGATTGCGGCATCGGTGTGATCAGGTCCAGGATCCTCGCCGCGTTCTCGCGCCCGATCTGGATCGCCGAGATCGTCGCCTGCTCAAGGATCTGCGAGCGCACAAGCTCGGCGGTCTCCTTGGCAAAGTCCGCGTCCTCGATCATCGAGATCGCACCGTTGATGTTCTCGAACTCTGCGGCGAGGGCACTCTTTTCCGCATCGATCGATTTGAGCCGATTCCCAATCACCCCACGCTGCCCGGAAACCCTAGTGCCCGCACTCTCGACAACATCCTGGGCAAGCCCCGAGTCCTCAGAGATCAGCCTCGGCAGATCCGCGAGCGACACCCGCTCGCCCGCAACCGGGTTCCCCTCTTCATCACTCGTCGGCTTCGCGCTCTGCACACCAAGCTCACTCGCGGAGAATCCAACAAGCACCTGCTCACCGCCGAAGGTCGTCGTGCCCGCGACATGGTTGATCCCTGTGATGATCCCCTCGATCTGGACTCGTATCCCCTCGCGTTCTTCTTCGCTCATCGCGTCGCTGCTGCCCGCTTGGACCACCAGCCCGCTGAGCTCGACCATGAAATCACTCATCACCGAGAGCGCCCCCTCGCGTGCGCCGAGCCAGCTTGTCTCGCGTTCGAAGCTGTCGAGCCGTTTCTCCAGCGCGTACCGCTGGGCCTTCATCCCGTTCGCGGCGATCATGGCGGAGGGATCGTCCGACGCGCGGTTGATCCGCTTCCCGGTCGACAGCCGCTCGAGCGACTGCCCAATGGAGTCCTGGTGGACCCGCAGCTGCGAGAGCCCAAACCCCTGGAACATACCGATGCTGGAGAGAAACCCAACGCTCATAGGTCCGCTATCGGAACAACCCACTCGGAACTGAACCCGCGTTCGGGATATGGTTGAGCACCATGCCCCGTTGGCCCGTCCAGCACGATGCGCACGATCGCCCCGAGCGGAACGATCCCGACTGGGATCTCTCCGAGGGTCTCGACCCCGAAGGCCCGTCCGCGGCGGATCTCGATCGCTTCGGCGACGAGCTCACGAGCTGCCCGAGCTGCCGAAAACCGCTCTATGACCAGGCCCCGATCTGCCCGCACTGCGGGCACCTGATGGAGGAGCCCGTCCGGACCGTGTCCCTCTGGGTGGTGGGGGTGATCGTCCTGATGGTGGTTCTTTTGCTCGTTGTGGTGTTCTGAGCCGGGCATCGGGGCGTGAATTATGCCCCGAACCGTGATCGAAGCATCCAGATCGACCTTCCCGCCGTATAGTCCCGGGGTTTTCCGCCGCGGACACAACCGCTGCGCACAGTTTCAGCACCCCCGCCACCGCCCCGCTTGCCGCGGGTTCGGAGAACCGGCGGGGCAGCCCGGCCTCGCCGCCGACGCCATC
>JAGQOC010000195.1 GCA_020427745.1 Phycisphaerales bacterium
CGGACATCAGCCACTCGGAGTAGGTCCGCTCGACCGGGAACATGTCGTGCTTGTCCTGCGTGGGGTGGGGCTGACCGATGTTGTTCAGCGCGTACGACCCGTCGGGCTGACGCGAGTACACCGGGTTGGACACGTCGTGGCACGTGGCGCACATCGCCGAGTCCTGATGGAAGGGCGACTGCAGGTAATCGTGGTAGAAGAACTTGGGCCCGAGGTCGAACGGGCCGCGGCGGACGTCGTCGGGGTCCATCACGAAGTTGCCCGTGTGCGGGTTCACGGGGATCGCCGAGAGCGCCGCGAGGATGCCCTGGTCCGGCGCGGGCGAGACGCCCGGCTTGTAGTCCGGGTCGACCATGCGGTGGCAGAAGTTGCAGCTGACGCCCTGGAAGTCGGCGCCGGTCAGCAGCGAGCCGTCGGTCGGGGTCGAGCGCCCCTCGAGCCATCCCCCTGGCACGTGGCAGCGGATGCAGAGGTCGCCGGAGAACGCGGCGTCCTGGTTGGCGACCGTCAGGCACGCGTGGAACAGCGGGTCGCGCGCCGCCTGCCCCATCATCGTCGCGGCCCAGTTGCTCCAGGGCTCGTGCTCCTCGTCGTAGAGCCCGTGGCAGGTGGCGCAGTTGGTCGCGTCCACGATGGGATGGTTGAGCGTGTTGGGCTGCGTGCCGTCGAGGAAGTAATCCGCGACGGTCGTCGGGACGGGGGTCCCGCCCGCGAACGACGCCACCAGCATGGCCGACGACCCGCCGAAGAACACACACCACCCGCCGACACGGGCGAGCCGGCCCACTGACAGACCTGATTTCATGGCTGATCCGTCCTGAATAAAGTGCGAACAACTCGGACGGAGAACCCGCCCGCCCTCCGGACAGATTCTCGCCGCTCGGGGGTCTGGTTGCAACGAGGACCCCGGAAAACGGTCAAAGACCGCTCAATTTCCCGCCGCCGCACCCCGTGGCGGGGCGGGGATGGTCCCAAACGACCCGGCAGACCGGTCAGGGGCCGTTTTCGTTATAGGACCGGATGGAGGCTTGGATGTCGAAGAACTTCGGCACGCCGAGCGGCTCGGTCAGGTCGGCGGGGCAAGGGAGCGCCACGATGCCGCGCACTGTGCTGTCCGGACCCGCTCCGTCACCCCGCGTTACGGGCAGCCCTTGTTGTAGAGCGCGATGTACGCCTGGATGTCGAAGATATTGAATGTCCCCGAAGGCGCCGCGAGATCGGCGGCCGGGTCGTGCGCGTTGTAGAGCCCGATGTACGCCTGGATGTCGAAGATGTTGAGCACGCCCGATGGCTCGGCGAGATCGGCGGGGCAGGGCGCGGTGCAGTCGGTCGTTCCCGGGCCCTGCCAGACGCCGCCGACCGCCGAGCAGGTCCCCGCGTCGAACTGCAGGCACCCGCCGGTCGACGGGATGTAGCAAGCGCCCAGGCACGCCGTCGTCCCGCACGTGGATCCCGGCCCGTTGAACACGCCGCCGAGCGCGATCGCGTCACCCTCGGTCAGCCCGTCCACGCACCCGCCCTCGGGCAGGCAGACCGACCCCGTGGGGTCGCCGCCGCACTCGACAACCGCGCGGATGACCCAGTCGCCCGAGACGCCGAGCGAGCACGCGTTGGACCAAGTCGTCCCGTTCACCTTCACAGCGTTCTTCCCGGGCTGGCATCCGTCCGTGTCCGACACCACACTCGCCGCGAAGATATCGCCCGCGTTGTCGTTGAAGAACTCGAGCGACACAACAAACTCTTCGCCTGCGGTGACGGGGATCGAGATCGGGATGGTCTGGTTCTCGTCCTTGAAGCGGTACTCGTTGAGCCCGCCGTCGGTGAGCACCGGGCCGAGCAGCTCGTCTTTGATCGCCCCCGGGTTCGGGAAGCTCCCACCCTCATAAACAAGGATCGCCTGTTCGAGCGTCTGTGGTGCGCCGCCGAACTGCGATTTCCAGAAGATCTGGATCGCGACAATGTTCCCGTTGCAAGGGCTGGTGAGCCAGACCGCGGCCTGCTCGCCCTCAACAAAGCACGGGCACACCGCAACGGTCCCCCCGTTTACGAGCGAATCATTCTTCACCGTGACTTCATCTGCGAGCGCGACGCCGCCACAAGCACCCCAAAGGGCGAGCCCGCCCAACAAGCATCTCATGTTCATCGTGTTTCCTCCTCGTCCCAAGGGCTATCCGTGCACACAACGCCCGCGGATGCCGCCGCAGCCGAGTCTATCCGAAAAAGAACCCCGCCCACAAGCGGTTTCCTGTTGTCCGATAAGCAATTTGTCCACCATCGAGCGCTCCGGGCCGATGCCGCGAACCCCAGTAATCTACAGGCTGAGCAACGGGAGCGAGATCACTATCCAAGCGGGTGAAGAACTGAATCGAAGCCTCGCAAAGCCCGAAGTGTCCCGGGCTACACACAGCCCGCGTTGAATACATCAAGAAATCCGAACACATCGAAGATGTCGAATGTACCTTCGCCCGTGAAATCCGCGGCGGGATCCATAGCGGCATACGCATCGAGGAACGCAAACACATCAAAGATGTCGAGCTGGTCATCGTCCACAAAGTCGGGCGGCGACGGGCATGGATCTGCCGCGACAGGCGTCGCAACAAAAACACCGATCGTCCCGTTGCGGAGGAACGCCTCGAACGCGACCTGCCCGTTGTCGTTGATATCGACCACCCCGTTGGTCACCTGCTTGCCCGTGAACCCGCCGAAATCGAAGCCCAGAGCCAACGGCCCAAGGTCCGTGTCGATCATCTGGTCATACTCGATCAGCTTGACCAGGTTCTCCCCATCACCAACCCAGAGCGCCGTTGAGTTAAACGCAACATCGGTCGCACGGAACGCCACCCAGCCGTCGGAGTTGACCGAAGGCGGGAAGTTGGCGATCGAGCTGTTGCTGATATCCGGATCGTTCCCGTCCGCGATCATCGTCACCACAGAACCATCGGAGCGGTTGACCTCCCAGACCGAGTCCGCCGTGCGCCGCGCACTAAACGCGACATCCCCCGAGTCCGCGATCGCGGTGGAGTTTACGAACGAGTTCCAGTTCGCGCCCGTCTCCGCGATCGTGGTGGCGGACCCGCCCGGCTCCCATCGCAGAATCCTGCGCGTCGGCCCGGTCTGCGGGATCGTGTTGCCCACAACCTGGCGTGATTCGTTCATGCGCGGCGCGAAAAGGAACGAGTAGTTCCCGTCGTATGTGTTCGCGAGCTGCGTCGGCGAGCGCACGCCGTCGATGTACTCGTCGATGATGTTCTTGTCCTCAGACCCGAAATCACCGCGGTAGCAGATCGCACCGCTGGAGTCCATCGTCATCCCGCTGAAGTTGCTCACCCCCTCGGGCCCGCCGGGCGGGTAATCGATCATAAGATTCCCCGAGGTATCGATCACGATCGAGCCGGCGTCCTCGAGCGCGATCAGCCCGTCCCGGTGATCGTGGTACGCGCTGAACGCGGGTTCGGGGCTGTTCACAGAGAGGATGATCCCGCCCGTGCCGTTGATGCCATAGAAGAACCCCTCTGTCGCGCTCCCACCAAGGATCACCCGCGTCACGACAGACCCGTCGTTGTCCAGCGACACATACTGGCTCGAGAGCGAGCTGGGGAACGGCAGATTGAGCGGCGCAATCCCCGGGTCCAGACTTGATCGCGCCTGGATCTGGAATGTCCACCCAGTCGGGACCGCCCCAAACAACGGCGTCACGGCGCCAGCAAGACACAAAGAAAACAACACAGAGGTACGCGGCATAAAGACTCCTCGCGAGAACCGTTATGGACACCCAAGCTCGAAAGCTCCGAAGAAGGCGGCGACATCAAAGAAATCGATCACGCCATCCCCGGTGAAATCAGCACTCGGATCAAGAGAAAGGTACAAGCGGTAAAAATACTGCACATCGTTCGAATCAAGTATACGGAACGGAGCGGAGATATCCGCCGGGCACGGTGGGGGCCCGAATGCCTCGGCGAACAGGGTCCCCTGCTCATACCCAAAGTCATTCAGCAGATAGTACTGCCCGTTCGGATCGCTCTGATCACCGATATGCCAGAGATCAAGCCTCGGCCATCCCCGACTATCCGAGGCCAGCCCGACCGGGCTCTCCGAGGCAAGCTGAAACTGTGTCTGCCGCATGAAGTTAAACAGCTTCACCGGATGCTCAAGCTGGTCCTCGAGGTCATGGTTGTAATCCACCGCGGTGATCACAAAGGGGACGGGTCGACCCCGATTGTGCAGCAAAGAGATCTGGTCGAGCATAAACCGAAACCGATCGTCGTATTCCAGAATCTCGCCGTAAAAACCCGAGTCGCTTTCTCCCTGAAACCAAAAAAACCCCGCGATGCTGAATGTGTCACCGTTCTCGCGGATCGACCGGATAAGCGTCTCCAGCCCCGAGGTATGGTGGGTGCTCCAGAAGTCGGCGAAGAACAAGTTGTTAAAAAAATAGTTGCCATTCACACCGTCAATCCATCGCTTCATCGGCTGCCCGGAGTGGTTCTGGTGGAGGATTATCGGGTTGGTCCAGCCGTGCGAATCCTCGATCGCCCGCCGGATGCCCTCGGCATACTCAACCTTCGCGTTGCTCTGCCCGGACACCAAGAAAATATCAAAGTGCTCCCGACCCGGGGCGGGCTGTCCGATATTCCAGACCGTTGAGAGCAGAATAGCAACCAGGGTATGCATGGCACAAACATACCCGCAACCCCCAGCCAATCCAAACGATTTCCCGCCCGCAACAAGGAATCTCGGCTCCACCCAGGCATGGAACCCCGAGAATCCGACCGGCGTCGAACTGTCGAGGACGCAAACCCACAGGGGGCACGCTCAGTGAAAAAACCCGCCGTATCGGGCGGGAAAAAGCAATGCGTATTACTCAACCGCTCTACGAGTTGATCACGCGCCCCTCGGACGCAAGCGCCGCCTCGTGGATCGCCTCGTGCATTGTCGGGTGTGCGTGCACCGTCGCGATGATCTCTTCGGTTGTTGCCTCGAGTCTGCGTGCCAGCGACATCTCCGCGATGAGCTCGGTCGCCGAGTCCCCAATGATGTGCGTGCCGAGGATCTCGCCGCGGGGGAGCCCACGGATGATCTTGACGAACCCGTCCGTGTGGCGTGTCGCGATCGCCTTGCCGAGCGCCTGGTTCATGAACACGCCGACCTCGTAGTCCTCACCCTTCTTGAGCCCCTGCGCCTTGAGCGCCTGCTCCGTATACCCCACGCTGCCGACCTGCGGGTGGCAGTAGGTGCACCCGGGGATCACGGTGTAGTCCATCGGGATCGGCTCGTGGTTCAGCTTCCCTTCCTTCCACGCGAAACGCTCGACACAGAGCACCGCCTCCTCGCCCGCGACATGCGCCAACCACGGCGGCCCGATCACATCACCGATCGCATAGATCCCGGGAAGATTCGTCTTGTAGTCCAGCGCCTTGGGATCGCTCGGCGTGCTGTCACTCAGCGGCACATAGTCCGTCTTGATATGACCACGCACCGTTTCGAGCCCGAGCGATTCGTCGAACAAACCATCGAAACGCCCGCCGACCCCGATCGCGAGCAGGACCTTGTCGCCCTCGATCGTTTCCTTCTTGGACTCGTCCGGCTTGCCGTCCTTACCGATCGGTGCCACCGTGACCTTCACCCCCTTGCCCTTGGTGTCCACCGCGAGCAGCGTGGTCCCGGTCATGATGTTGTAGCCGTGCTTCTTGTAGATCTTCGTCATCTCCTTGCCGACCTGCTCGTCCTCGACAGGGACCAGCCGGTCGAGCATCTCGATGATCGTGACCTTCGAACCGAAGTTCTTGTAGACATACCCGAACTCCATCCCGATTGCGCCCGCGCCGACGATGATCAGGTGGTCCGGCTTCGACTTGTTGTTCATCGCCTCACGCGCACCCCAGATCTTGTCGCCATCAAACTTCGCGAACGGCAGATCCCGAGCCACAGCGCCCGTCGCCACCACGATCTTGTCGCAGGTGATCGTCTCACGCACCTTGCTCACCTTCACGGGCGAGGGCGTGAACTCCTCGTTGAGCTCGCAGTCGCGGATCTCGATCTCACATCTGGGCCCCGCCTTGGTGATCTTCGCGTGCCCGTTGATGAACTCGATCTTGTTCTTCTTC
>JAGQOC010000196.1 GCA_020427745.1 Phycisphaerales bacterium
GGCACCTACCCGCTGCCCGAAGCGCAGGTCGATCGGTTCATGCTCAAACTCTCCGTCGGGTACCCCACCGCGAGTGAGGAACGCGCGATCATCGACCGGATGGTCGACGCCGACATCGCCCCCACGGTCAAGGCGGCGATCACCCTCGATGACATCAGCGAGGCCCGCTCGATCGTCAACGCGATCTACATCGACGACAAGATCAAGGACTACATCGTCGCGATCGTCCACGCGACGCGTGAGCCGAAGAAAGCGGGCGTGCGTTTCGAGCACGATCTCGCGACGCTCATCGAGTTCGGCGCGTCGCCCCGCGCGTCGCTGAACCTCGCGAGGGCGGCAAGGGCGAACGCGTTTCTGGAGGGACGATCCTTTGTGACCCCCGCGGATATCAAATCGGTGGGGATGGATGTGCTGCGCCACCGTGTGCTCGTGTCGTACGAGGCGGAAGCAGAGGGTGTGAGCAGCGAACACATCGTGCGTGATCTGTTCAACCACATCCCGATCCCGTAAACGGACAAGCCGATGCTGACCGAAGAGCTCATGAAGGAAGTCCGACGCCTGGAGATCCGGGCGCGCCGTCGCGTCGACGACCTGTTCGGCGGGCAGTACCACAGCGCCTTCAAGGGACAGGGCATCGAGTTCGCGGAGGTCCGTGAGTACCAGCCCGGGGACGAGGTCCGCGCGATCGACTGGAATGTCACCGCCCGCACCGGGCACCCGTTCGTCAAACGCTTCGTCGAAGAACGCCAGCTCACCGTGATCCTCGCGGTCGACTGCTCCATCACCAGCACCTTCGGCACCGTTCAGCGCACCAAGCACACCCTCGCCAAGGAGACCGGCGCGGTGATGACCCTCGCCGCGAGCCGCAACAATGATCTTGTCGGCGTGCACCTGTTCGGCGCGTCGGGCATGGGCGAGCGTGAGTCCGTGCACATCCCCCCGAGCAAGGGAAAACTGCATACTCTTCGGGTGATCCGTGCACTTGTCGATGCCGAGCCGGGTGATCGCCCGTCTGACCTCTCGGCGGCGCTCAGCGAGCTCGGGCGGACGCACAAACGCCGGGCGTTGATCTTTATTCTGTCAGACTTCCTCGGCGGGCTCAACAACACCTCCGAGCCGGATTGGGCTCGCCCGATCCGGATGCTCGCACGCAAGCACGAGGTCGTCGCGCTCCAGATCACGGATCCCGCGGAGTTCTCGCTGCCCAGAGCGGGGATCATCCCGATGCTTGATCCGATCACCGGACGCCGCTTCAGCATCGATACGGGATCACGCCGCGTGCGCAAGAAGTATGAACAAGCCGCTGCTGCCGAGGACGCGTTGATCGGCGGCGCGCTCCGATCCGCGAAGGTCGATCGTGTGCAGCTCTCCACCGGGCGTTCGATCGGTGACGACCTCGCCCGGTACTTCCGTTTCCGGGAGCAGCGGGCATGATGCGGTGGATTCTCCTCATCGCGATGATCTTTGGCTTCGGGTGCTCCGAGCCGGCGGCCACATCAAGCCTGCCGTCCCCGATCAAGACCGCCTCGAACGAGGACGGCTCGGCGGTTGTCCATCTCTACACCAGCACAAACGAGCTCACCACGATGGAGCAGCTGGGTGTAACGATCGAGCTCTCACGCACGCCGACTACCGATGCGGCGATCGAACCCGTCGACTGGGAGGACGCGGGTTGGACCGTGATCTCCCGAACCCACACCCCAGAACGCGAGATCGCGGACCGCCTGGTGACGACCGAGACGATCACGCTTGAGCCGTTTCTGGACGGGCGATACACGATCCCGAGCATCGTCGCGAGCGCAGGCGATTGGAAAATCGCAACTGACCCGTTCCAGGTGACGGTCACCAGCGTGCTCACGCCCGACGATGCCGGGGAGATTGTTGTGACCACCGAACTGCTCCCGCCGTCCGCGCCGCGTTCGGAACGCCGCGGGTCGGCTATGCTCATCGCGGTCGGGCTCGGGATGATCTTTGCGGGTGGCGTGTTCTGGTGGACCGGCCGCCCGAAGCCCGCGTCCCCAAGCGTGCGCGAGCAGCTGGAACAGATCGCGGGGGGCGCGATCCGGGACGATCACGAGGCGCTCGCGCTTGTGCATCGCCTTGTCGCGACGCTCAAGCCAAACGACAGGCTTTCGCGGGTGCTCGACGCCTGTGAGCGCATTCGCTACAGCGGTTCGGCGGCGACTTCTCCCATCGCGCAATCACTCGCGAGCGAGGCTCTTGAAGCACTGGAGGGCGTGTGATGGACTGGCAGCTCGCCTACCCCGCCGTGCTTGTGTGCCTGATTATGCTCCCGCTGTACTGGATTGTCGCGTGGATCCGTGATCGTCGGCGTTCGGCATCGATCAGCCCAGTCGCATCTCGTGTGCTCGCCGCGGGCGGGTCGCTCCGCACACGCACCCGCTGGCTTCCCGTATTGATCAAATCGTTGGCGATCGGCGCAATGATCGTCGCGCTCGCACGCCCGCAGGAAGTCATCGGAAACTCGACCTCCGAGCGCGACGCCATCGCGCTCGAGCTCGTCGTCGACCGCTCCGGCTCGATGGACGACGCGGTAAAGTTCAAGGGTGTCCGCACGAATCGGCTCGAGGCGGTCAAGTCGGTCGTGGAGTCCTTCGTGCTCGGCGACGGGAAGTCACTCAAAGGACGCGAGGGTGATCTGCTCGGGCTGATCGTGTTCGGAACATACGCCGACACACTGATGCCGCTGACACAATCACACCTCCCGCTCGTCGAAGCCCTCCGCAAGGTACAGGTCGCCGATGACAACCGAGAGAAGGCAACCTCGATCGGCGACGCGATCATCCTCGCGTGCGCCCGGCTGAAAGCGTCCGAGGACGCGATCAAGAACGAAACAGACGATCCGGATTTCACGCTCAAAAGCAAGGCCATTGTGCTGCTCACGGACGGTGAGAACTCCGCCGGGCAATACACCCCCGCTCAGGGAGCGCAGCTCGCCGCGGACTGGGGGATCAAGGTCTACATCATCGGCATCCAGGGCGGCGCGACACAAGTGTTCGGCGGCATGCGCATCAACATCGGCCAGGAGGTCAACGACCAACGCATGAGCGAGGTCGCGGAATACACGGGAGGCAAATACTGGGGTGTCCAAGAGGTCGCGGATCTTGAGGATGTCTACGCGCAGATCGACGAGCTCGAACGCACGACCATCACGGTCAATGACACGACAACCTACCGGGAGCTCTACCCTCCATTCGCGATCGCTTCGCTGATCGGGCTTTCGGCGGCATATCTGCTCGGCGCATCCGTTTATAGGAGCGTTGTCTGATGAACGATCTCGGGATTCATCCATCGGCATGGGTCTTCGCCGAGCCAAAGTGGTTCGGCGCGCTCTGGGGTATTGTGATCTTTTCGGCGTTGCTGCTGATCGCCTCGAGAGTGCTCCGTCAACGGATCAACCGCTTTATTGATCCCTCGCTGCAAGAAGCGGTGATCGGGCGCCGGCTCGTATGGCCCGCGGTGCTGCGGACAACACTCGTATTACCCGCGCTCTGCGCGATTGTTGTCGCGCTGGCGCGTCCCCAGTCGGACCCGCGAGAGATCGAGGTCGAGACCAAGGGACGCGATGTTGTGTTTCTGCTTGATGTCTCGCGGAGCATGCTCGCACGCGATGTCGCGCCGAACAGACTCGACCGCGCCAAGCTCTGGATCAACGACCTCGTCGACGAACTGCACGGCGATCGTGTCGGGCTCGTCGCGTTCGCCGGCTCTTCCGCGGTTGTCTCCCCGCTCACGACCGACAAGCTCTTCTTCAAGCTCGCGCTTGAGGAGCTCGACACCTCCGCCGTCCCACGCGGCGGGACGAATATCGGAGACGCGATCCGACGCACCATGAGCATGGTCTTCACCGGCGACAACCAGGCGGAGTTCGCCCATCGGGACATCGTGCTGATCACGGACGGCGAGGACCAGGAATCACTGCCCGTCCAGGCGGCACAGGCCGCGGGAGAAAAGGGTGTGCGGATTATCGCGCTCGGTATCGGCAGCCGCGACGGGTCGCTCGTGCCCGCGGACCCCAACAACTCGTCGGGATCAAACCAGCAGGTGCGATCAAGCCTGCAGAGCGCCTCGCTCACGCAGATCGCCGCCGCCACACCCGGGGGCGTCTACCTCGAGGTCGGCACCGGGACCATCGATCTCGCGAAGGTTTACCGGGATCTGATCGCGTCTGCCGAACAGCGGACAATCGAGACGGCACACACAACACAGTACACACAGCGGTTCATGATCCTGCTCTGGATCGCGTTCGGGCTCATGACGATCGAGATGCTGCTGGTCCCCACCCGGACAAGGAGGGTCCCATGCGCTCACACCTGATCCCACTCTGTGCTCTCCTCTTGCCTCTCAACGCGTTCGGAGCCCCCGCGGCCGAGAGCACCCTACTCGAGCCGGAGGTTGTCCGTTCCAAGATCGGCGACGCGCTCGCGACCGCTGCGGTAGATACCGACAAGGCGATCACCGATCTCCGCGCGTTGCTGGAGCGGACCAAGGACCAGGAGCTGCTCGCCAACGCGCACTACAACATCGGCGTCCTGCTACAGACCAACGAGGAATACAGCCTTGCCGCGGACTCGTTCAGACTCGCGGATCTCTCGTCGACCAGCCGTGCGATCCGGCGCGAAGCACGCGACGCCCTCGGCGGCGTGTACTACACCCAAGCCAAGCCTGCCGCAGGTGAGCAGCCGACAATCGAGGGAATCAGCGAGCAGGTCTCGTTTTTGTTGAAAGCCGCCGACGCGTACCGGAGCGTGCTCGATCTTGATCCGAGCGATTCCGAAGCCGCGGCGGATACCGAGCGGGTCCGCCGAGAGATCCAGAAGCTCCGTGATCTCAAAGAGCAGTTGGAGAAACGCAAGGAGGAGATGGAGAAACTCCGCGACCAGCTCAAGGACCAGGCCGAGCAGCAGCAGCAAGAGGCCGACCAGAGCAAATCGGGTGAGCAATCCCAAGAGCAGCAGAAGAAGGACCAGCAAGAGCTCTCCGAACAAACGGAGCAGGCAAGCGAGCAGCTTGAGCAATCAAACCCATCCTCCTCCGCGTCCGAGGATCTCGAGGAAGCAAGGCAGGCGCAGCAGCGTGCAGAAGAAGCAATGGAGCGTGGTGACCAGGAAGAAGCCGCACGCCAGCAGCAGCAAGCCGCGGACAAGCTGAAGGACGCCGCCGAGAAAATCGAGCAGGAAGCCCAACAGACGCAGGGCCAATCCGAGAGCAAGTCGAGCGAGCAGAACGAGAAGACATCCGAGCAGCAGAGCGAGGAAGGCGAGCAGGACAATGCCGAGCCGAGCGAGGATGAGATCGACCAGCTCGCCAAGGACCTGCTCGACAAAGAGCGACGCGAGCGAGAGCAGCGGACCTATCGCGCCAAGGGGCGCCCGATCCGCGTAGAGAAGGACTGGTAATGAAGCACACGATCCACCGAATACTCTTCCTGTTTTTCATCAGTGCATGGATCGCTCCGCTGACCGCTTCCGCGCAGAACGAAGGGGTAAGTATCCAGGCAGAGATCGCACGCGAGCGGACATACATCAGCGAGGCGATCGCGTATCAGATCACGGTCAACGGCGGGGACCCGGACACGCCGCCCGAGATCGACTTTCCCGACTCGGTCCGCGGCCTGTACATCAACGGCGGGCAGCAGAGCTTCACATCGATCCGCATCATCAACGGGCGCCAGACCACCGTCGCCAACAACAGCTACACCTATCGCTACAGCGTCACCTGTCTTGAACCGGGGGTGATCACGATCCCCCCCGCGATCGTCAGGGTCGACGGCAAAGACTACCGGTCCAACCCGGTCCAGATCGAGTCCCTGCTCCCGACGCACGCCACCGAGGACCGGATCGAGGTCAAGCTCTCGCGGACAACGCTCTATGTGAACGAGTCCGTCCCGCTCGATGTCACCTGGTGGGTCGGCAACAACAACACCTCCAACTTCTCCTTCGATTCCTCTGTGTTCCCCGATTCGATCCAGCTCACCCCTGTCGATCCAGTCTCCAACGGCTCGCGGAACTACACCGTGGATATTGCGGGCAAGCAGGTCGTCGGAGCACTCGACCAGACCACAGAAGGCGGCATCCGGAAGACACGACTGCGGTTCCGCGTGATGATCACCCCCACCGAGCCGGGCGAGTTCTCGCTCGGGCCAATCCGCGTGATCTTTGATCGGGTTGAGTCCAACTCGCGGCGGTACCGCGCGTACGCGGAGTCCGACACGATCAATCTCGCCGCGATCAGCGTCCCCGCAGAAGGAAAACCGGCCGGCTACTCCGGCGCGATCGGGAGCTACACGCTCGAATCCACCGCCTCCAACAGCGCGGTGAATATTGGAGACCCGATCGAGCTCGTCCTGAAGATCCGCGGCAACGAGCCGATGCAGGGCATCCGGACCGGTCCGCTGATCGAGAGCGATCCCGCGTTCGCGTCGGGGTTCAAGGTGGGTTCTGAGGGCTGGCGCGAGGATCTCCCCCGGAAGCCGGGCCAGCGGGTATTCAGAACCACTGTCCGCGCGATCGACGCCGATGTTACCGAGATCCCCGCGATCAAGCTCCCGTCGTTCGATCCCGAGACGGGAAGCTACCGCGTTTTCGCATCCCAGCCGATCCCCCTTCGTGTCCGCGCGGTGCGTGAAGTAACCATCGCCGACGCGATCGGCTCCATCGATCCTGTGAAATCCGACACCGCAACAGAGCCGACTCACTCCGCGAACACGCCCGGCGTCTGGGCACACGGCGACCTCGACTCGATGCTTGCTCGCGACGGCTTCGATCTCAACAAACAGGCCCGGTCCGCGGTCTGGATCGGTTCGATTGCGACCGGACCCATGCTCGCGCTGATCGCACTCATCGGCGTGCGTCGACGCGAGCGTCTGCACCCCAACACGATCGCGCTCCGGAGAGGATGGACGCGTGCAAAGCGTCTCGATCGCCAAGGGCAGCACGCCGAGGCACTCCGCGTCTATCTCGGTGCGGCAACAGGTTGCAGCGATGATGCGTTCAGCGCCGCGGATCTCGAATCGCTCGAACTCGAAGAGCCTCTCCAGGACGATCTGCGAACGGCCCTCCGCTTCGATGAGCAACTCGGTTACGCGATGGATCCACCGCCAAGCACCGCCCAAACGCCGAAGGATCTGCTCGATCGGCTCCACAGAGCCCTCTCACATCGGACACAGCCGATGCAGGCAAGGAGACCATCCGCATGAAACACCGTCGCCATGCGATCGCAACCATCCTGTTCGCTTTCTGCGTGTATTGTTCGCCGTCCGCCCACGCGGCGGAGTCGAGCGGCCCCCGCCCACAACTCACTGAAGCCCTCTCGCTGCTCGACCAAGCAAACTTGCTCGCGGCGAGCGATGAGAATGCTGCTCGTCCGATCTATCGCCAAGCCGCCGCGCAAATCGATCAGGTCCGAACCAAGAATGATCTCCGCAACGCGAGGCTTGAGCATGCGCTCGGCAATGCCTATCTCAACGCAGGCGAACGCGGGCACGCGGTCCTCGCCTACCGTCGAGCGTTGCTGCTCGATCCCACCGATCGTTCCATCTCCGAAACACTCGCGAGCACCCGCTCCGCCGTCGGCTCGCAGATCACGCCCTCACGCACAAACCGCATCATCCGGTGGCTGCTGTCCTGGCGTGGGAGCATCCCGAGATCCACCGCATGGACCGCCGCCACCGGATGCTTCCTGCTCGGATGGGTCCTCATCACCCTGCGGATCACACTCCGCGTGCGTTCGCTCACCCTCCTTGCCGTGTTCCTTCTCTCCGGTTCCTTGCTCACATTCGGCGCCCTCGGGCTCGACCACTGGGAATCAAGATCACTCAGAGCCGGCGTCCTCCTCGAGCCTTCGGTCATCGCCCGCACGGGCCCGAGCGATCGCATCTTCGACCCCGCGTTCCAGGAGCCGCTCACCGAAGGTACCGAGTTGGTCGTCGTCGACGAGCGCGACGGCTGGTCCAAGATCCAACTCGCGTCCAACGCCCTCGGCTGGGTGCCGACGAACACCATCGGATTCATCAACACCCCGCCATCCCACGAAAAAACCCGCCTCCCGGCGGGTTCGTAAAACCCAGAGCTCCCCACCACTCACGGGCACCCGGCGTTGAAAAGATCGAGGTACGCGAAGACATCGAAGATGTCGAGAGTGCCGTCGTTGGTCAGATCCGCAATGCACGGAATATCCGCACCGATGCCGGACATTGCGAAGTCATCAACGGTGAATGGATACAACCCCTCAATAATCAGATGATCGATGCCGGCTGACGATTTCACCAAAACGCTCTCACTGTTTGAGCTCATCGTATCCGAGAAAACTAGTCCGCCCAGAGCATCGAATGCGGTGATGTTAACTGGACCCGTGACCGCAAACTGACGCAAATCAAAGGACACAACGGTCGGCCGAGCAGCAGGATGAAAGAACGCGCCCATAGTACCCGCAAAGTTCTGGTCTCCATTCCCGGCAACGGCGACGCCGTGCACTGAGTTGCTGCACCCATCATCCGGCTCATTGTTCGGATTACCCCCATCCAGCACAAGACAGCCGGCCCCATTCAAGGGCGAAGTCCCGTCCCCCGCGTTTCCTGTTCCGCATTCATAGCCCGCGAGCGTACGGAATTGGACCACGCCATAGTTCCCCGATACCGGCCCGTGCGGATCGTTCTCGAAGTCGATGGTTTTCATGTACGCCCCATCATCAATCACACCAGACCATGACAAATCATCAAGACTAAACGCATGCGCGTTGCCAATCTCGATCCGAGCGATCGCACCGAGTCCCGAAACCGAGACCAGTGAACTGCTCGAACCGAATCCCTGAATATCCAGCACATTGTTGTCTTCATCGTACACGGTTACCGTTCCAGGATTTGTGACCGCGAACTGCTGAAGCTCGAAGCTGACAGTATCGGGGTACTTCCCCGGGCGGAAGTTCAGACACATCACCCCATTGCCTGCACTCATACTCCCCGACCCAACCACAACTCCGGGTCGATCGTTGCACGAAGAACCCGTTCCGATCGCAATAACCGCGGCATTCGAACCATTTGCCGCAACAGTTCCGTCACCACAGTTATCCGATCCATAGGCCCACCAACTCCCCGTGATCCAGACCGCGCCACCAAGAGTTGACGGTGCGTTCCCAATGTCCATAGCTTCAAAGTCCAGCGTATGGCTGAATGACTGACCGAAAAGCGTCGAGGTGACTGTACCAATCAATCCAACAAAGACAGTCGCTTTCTTCATGTGTATCTCCTTCCAGAAAAGCGACTGTCAGAGATACGGGGTCCGATCCACGATATAGACCGCACCTGAACTATTGTTCAAACTTTCTGGGAACAACGCGCGGCGGGAGTGCTTCAAGCGTAAACACATCTGAATCCATGCCTGACTCCCTTTCCCAACTGCCCGTTGAACGGCGGCGCACAACCTGTCCATCTGCATCCAGCACCAGAATCAGATGCTCGGATTCATCCATACCACCAAGCTGTAAATCAAAGAACCCCGATTCGAGATCTGCAGGAAGCCCCGGTTTGTTAATGCTCAAGGCAATATGGCCACGCGAGTCATCGATTGCAGAGTATGCAGATCCGGGGAGGAGACAGCTGTACCACAATGGCTGGATGGTCCCCTGAATACCGGGATGCTGCACCACCAGCCCGGTTGCTCCTAGCTCGGGTCGCACCGCGAATACAACCAGCGGATAACGCCCAGGATAGTTCTCGGGCTCGCCGCGGTCCATCCATTCGCCGTCCGAGTTCCGACCTACGCAATACAAAACTCCATTCATCGGTTCCCAATACAAAGAGTCCAGCTCACCATCATGGGCAAACTCACTGAGCAAAGTGCCGTCCGCACTCCGGATCTGAACAACACACGCAGAGAGCTTCGCGTCCCGGTGTACCGAGAGCAGCTCAATACCATCAATATCCGAAAACACATCGAACAAAAAAACATCGCACACCCAGAACTGGTGCGGGCGGGGCTGATGCTGTACGGCGTACATCAGTTCGTCCGGAACCCGCTGCTCGGCGACCCACGCAGGCTTCTCATACTCGCCCAACTTGTAGCCAACCAGCCCCGATACACCGGTACCCAACTCAGGGTGCTTGAACCCGATCACGGCATAGCGATCCCCATCGGGCCCGCGGATCAACCCCCGATACACAATTCCGTCGTCGCGCACTGATTGCCAGCTATACAGTACCCGACCCGAAAAACTGACAATCGAAGCGATTGGGCCGAGCTCATTCGCGGGAAGTAAAAACCGATACGGCTGGGTGATCTGCCACCATATCATGGTCGAAATCGTGGACAGTGAGGCGATGGCGACGAATGTGCACAACACCGCCACCGTCGCGACCGGGTGCCGGATCGTCTGACGCGTGAGACGCATCCACAGGGTCTGCGGCCCGACCGAGATCGGCTCCCGCCGCAACCAATGTTGAAGATCATCCCGCATCTGCTCCGCCGAACCGTACCGTTCCGATGGATCGAACGCGCACGCATGCTCGAGGATGTACGCGAGACCCGCGGAAAGCCCCGGCATCAACGACCGCGCCGGGCGTGGCGGCTCCTTCTGCAGCCGACGGAGAGTCTGCGTCACCGTCGGCGAGAGCTCGTTGGGCGTCGACCCCGTCAACAGCTCGTACCCGATCGCGCCGAGGGCGTACACATCCGACCGCGTGGTCACCTCCGCGCGGATCCCCCGCGCCTGCTCGGGCGCCATGTACGCAAGCGTCCCCATCGCCGGCTCGGCGTCTTCGTCACCTTCGCCCTCGCCGCCCAAGAGCATCGCGATCCCGAGGTCCACAATCACAGGCATGCCCTGCTTGGTCACCAGAATATTGCTCGGCTTGAGATCCCGGTGGATGATGCCGTGCGAGTTCAGATCCCACACCGCACCCGAGACCTTGACAAGCAGCTCCACCCGCTCGCGGAGATCAAAACCATCGGCATATTCCAGGAGCGGCAACCCCTCGATCAGCTCCATCACCAGGAACATCCGACCCGCGCTCCACCCATGCTCGTACACATGCGGCACCGATCCCGAACGGACCTCGGTCAGCCGGTCCACCTCGTGAAACACCCGATCGGCGGGCTTGCGCCCCCGCTCGTGCATGAACTTCACCGCCACCCGGCTCCCGCTCGTGTGCGAAACCCCCTCGTACACCACCCCGCCGCCGCCCCGCCCGATCTCCCGCACAAGCGTGTACCCGCGTACCGCCGGCAGATCCCCTGGGTTTTCCGTAGGCGGCTCGGCGAAGATCGCGCGAGCGAGCATGCTGGCACTGTTCCTGTCCATCGCTCCTCCGGTGAATACGAAAGATCCTACCAGATATAGCATCGATCCTGTATACTCCCTCAATGCGGTGTTCACCCGCTGAGCACGCGAGCGGAGGGGCAATGGATCTCACACAGACACACGCGGTGTTCGTGGACACCTCTTACACACTGATCTCCGCCCTGCGCAGCAACCACACAGAAGCCGAGGCCGCCAACGAAATCGCCCGGATCTACTGGCCACCGGTTTATGCGTTTCTCCGCCGCAAAGGCTACAACCGCGATGAAGCGGCGGAGCTCACCCAGGGCTTCTTCGCCGAGAAGCTTATCAAAAATCGGCTCCTCGATCACGCGGACCCAAACAGGGGAACCGTCCGCAGTCTCATCCGCAAAGCGATCACCAACTACACCATCGACGAGCACCGCAAGGCGGTCTCGCGGGGCATACCAAGCAATATCCCGCTCGAGTCCATCTTCGCCGAAAGCGCCCCGCCGGACACCATCGATCCCCAGACCGCCTTCGACCACCGATGGGCTTCGGCCCAGCTCCAAGAAGCGATGCGCCGATGCGAGCGACACTACCGCAACGCGGGCAAGGACGCCCACTGGGACGCCTTTGCCGATCGGATCTACCACCCCGCGACCGCCAGCACCGAGCCCACCCCGCTCAAGCTACTCGCGGAGCGACTGGGATTCCCCACCCCCGCCAACGCCGCCGCCGCGGTCCAGCAGGTCCGCAAGCGATCCGTCGCGTTCCTGCAGGAGGTCGTCTCCGAATCCGCGTCCCCGGGGACCGAATCCGACGCCGAGTTCCGCACCATCACCGAGATCCTCGGCGTCTAGCCCGCGAATAGTCGATCACCCATACGATTTTTCACCCCCCTGCCTTGCCACAAACACCGACAATCGGTATACAGTTCTCTTCCCAACTGCTCTCGGCACGCGGGCGTACACCAAGCGGGTGTAGTTCAGTGGTAGAACGTCAGCTTCCCAAGATACGCCTGCACGACTTTCCAACTCACAAATCGCCCTTCACGAGCTCCAAACGGCGATACTGCCGTTTTCATCGGGTCGATGGATCGTCCTATGTCGTCCCCGATCGACCCGAAATGTAGTGCACGATTTCTGGTATAGTCGGCCGCCTTCCCAAACATATCCATCCTGTGAGATCACTCGCAGAGAACATGAACTCGATCACGGGGACAGGTCACTCTTGGAGGTGTTCGATGATGGCCCGATTCGTTTCTCGGCTGAAAAAATCGCACTTGGCTTGGCTGAAGAACTCAAACTGGTCAGACTGGCGCAAGTGGTGGATGGATATCGCCAAAGCATTGATCATTGCCTTGCTGTCACTGGTTCTGTTTAAGGATCAGCTAGTGATTGTTATCGCCGAAGCGACTACTGCCATCAAATCGATCGCGGAATCGTTGGCAAACAATCGTGAAATCGAAGCTATTCGAGTGGCCGAGCATAATGCGGTTCAGATTACCGAGGATGTTCGGAACTACGCTTCGATATACTTCTTTGGAAATGGACAAGCTGAAGATCGGAGCGAGTTTCAGTCGTACTCTGGGTATTTACCCGACCTAATCCGGGTGAAACGTATTCTACAAACTGAGATCCCGCAGCATGCTGAGTATATCGATGATGCATTCGACCCATTAGCTTGCGTCATTCGTATAAAACCTGGCCAATCACATCTTGAGTATGCAATCAAGCATGCTAAAGAGTGCGGATACGATCACTCCCGCGACGAATATTTGAGCACCGGCGTGATAAACAAACTGATCATTGGACTTCAAAATGGCGACTACGATGGACCTGAGAATTCGGAAGCACGCACAGCGTTTGGAAACCAGGTGCTCGAAGATCTGAATCAAGCTCGTTCGTCACTGCTCGCAGACCTCAACGCGCTCGCAAAAACGATCGCGAATGAACATGACTGGAGTGAGAACACTCCTTGACTCAAATATATGCCAATACTCCTTTCTGACTCGATGATTACCCTTCACAAACGCAAATGAGTTTTGAGAAATCGGCAAGAAAAATAATCCACTCGCAATACGGCAAGAACCTCAACCCCATCGCCGATATGGCGTTCAACCAATCACGACTCGACGTCAACTAGCTCTTCTCGGATGCGGCGCAGGGTGTATGCAATCGTGTAGATGTCATCGAGCAAGAGTGACAGGGTCGTGGCGATTTCTTCGTTGGTCATCGGACTTCTCCTTTGTGGATTGGTGGGCCGGACCGTAACAAACCTCCATGTGAAGGCACGCCCTATTGACGGCGGAACCGCTATTCAGACGTGATCCGACCCGTAGGCCGATCACACATGGCGGGTTGTTACTCCCGGCTCGGTGTTATCTCACCGAGCAACTCATGAATAGCGCAGCTTTGATCCGCAATGCAAGAGAAGATTTTGTTCGGCTAGTCTTCGGTGTAGTCCGGCATGAGCATGTATGCTGGAACGCCGAGAGCTTTTGCGAGTTTGTCGATCGTCTCCAGTGTGGAGGAGCGTTTAGCAGTCTCGATCATCGAAATTGCAGTGCGATGCAGACCTGCCTTATGGGCAAAGGCTTCCTGCGAGATCCCCTGCTGCTCTCGGAGCATCTGGACGCGTTTCCCAAAATCTTGGACGAATTTTGACTTTTCCACTGGACCCAAAGGGTCTTGCGCTGTTTACTTATCGTCAACAGACTATTCGTTACCTGACTATGCGTCACATTTGCGAGATCACTCCGTATTCCTATTGAATCGGATCGGTAACGCTGGATGTTGGAAGGAGAGAATCCATGAGAGCCATGACTAGCTATCGTCTATCTATAGTGCCGGGGTTGTTGGTACTGACATGGGGATCGATGTGTCATGCGGAATTGGTCATGACAGTCGATACGAGTTCCCATTTGCTCTGGATCACTGGAGAAACAAGCGGATCACTTGTTCAAAATCCAGGATCAAACCTTTATTTTGCCGAGTGGGGTAATCCCACCGACACCGAAAATGATTCTTGGTTGATTGGCTCGCTACTCCCTCTTGTGGAAAGTACCTCCGGGAGTGTGGATCATTTCAAACTTGGGTTTACAGATCAGAATACATTGCAACTGTCCGCGTTGTTCCGGAATGCCGGAACAAATCAAGTTACGCTATCAGGGACTGGTTTGCACTTTGACTATTCGGTCTTGCAAAATGAGGCTGTTATGGTTCTAGAAGCTAGCGACGATGTTTCGTTAATGCTCGACAATGGAACTGGGTTCGATCCATTCACTATCAATGTGATCCCATCCCCATCAGTCTGTAGTATTCTCGCAATTGGTGGGATTACACTGAATCGTCGCAGCCGAAATTCAACTTCCCGTTAATCCATCTAAACTACGGCATCTCGATGACATGACCGCAATATAGCGACTAATCGCTAACTGCAACTGCTAAATGCCGTTATGGTTGAGCTGCGGGATCGAGGAGTTATTCATGAGCAAGCATTCAACATACACGCGCGCCGCACTTTGACGATGACATAATGTTATGGTGAGCTTAAGACACTGCTAGAATAGCGATCTTGTAAGGAGATCGCTATTGTGGAAAGTCGACTAGGTACAGCCGAATGGGAAGACCTCGATGTCTTTGTCGAACGGCATCGCTATGAGAACGGAGACTTCTGGATCGGTCGATCACCGAAGACCGGCGAACCCCTCGGCTATAGCGACGACCGGCATGTCTTTCTTGCGAGCAAGAGCCGCTCTGGCAAAGGCACCACGACGATCATTAACAACCTACTCACCTGGAAAGGCTCGATGGTTGTGGTCGACCCAAAGGGTGAGAACGCAACCGTCACAGCAGCGAGGCGAGGCAGCGGCTCGGCGTATTGCGAGGGGATGGGACAGCGTGTGTTCGTCCTAGACCCGTTCGGTTCTTCTAGCGTAGATGAGAAGTATCGAGCAAGCTTCAATCCCCTTGATGCACTCGACCCTACGAGCAAGTCTGTGATCGATGACGCAGGCTTGATTGCTGACGCGATCATCCCCGAACGCCCCGACGCCAAAGATCCATACTTTGATCTGACAGCACGCAAGATGCTCAAAGGGCTCATTCTACATGTTATTACCGCACCCCACTTCGAGGGACGACGGAATCTAATGACGGTGCGGGCATTAATCAGACATGGCGAGCGAGATGGACTTGAGAAGCTCAAAGCCTTCCGTGCGATACGCGAGAATGACAGTGCTAAGCGTCGACCACTGCCCAGTGCATTCCAGTTACTCTGGAGTGATGTGGCAGCCAACGACGCTTTGGAGGGCATCATCGCGGGTATCGGTGAATCTATCTCAAACTCCTCCATTGAGGCGAGTAAGACTTTCGACAACTGCCTGAGCACCCTTGACCGGCACTCTGAGTTCCTAGATAGCTTCGAAATGCGCAAAGTGCTGGAGCGATCCGATTTCAGATTAGCAGACCTGAAGACGGATCCCGGAGGCGTCTCACTCTACCTCTGTCTCCCGCAGCGCTACACCACCGAGCACTATCGGTGGCTCCGCCTGATGAACACTCTTGTGATCACCATGATGGAGGAGGTGAAAGAACAACCCGCCACGGGACACCGGATATTGATGGTACTTGACGAGTTCCTCCTTCTTGAACACATGAAGGTCATCGAGCGTGCCGTGCCATACATTGCGGGGTACGGACTCACGATGTTCTTTGTGGTGCAGAGTTTGGAGCACCTCAAGAAAGTTTACCGTGAAACTTGGGAAACGCTGATCGCGAACTGCGGGATCAAGATGTTCTACGCGGTCGGCGACCATTTCTCGCGCAAGTACATCTCAGACTTGATCGGCGAAACGGAGGTCATCCGCGAGACGGAAGGATGGTCCGAGCAGCAAGGCACCAGCGAAAGTAGTACACAGGGAGAAAACCGATCCAGAACCGATGGGATCAGCGAGTCGAGCGCCGAGGGTCGATCGCGAAGCGAGGGACAGACCGAACAACGGTCATCCACTCATGGTACGAGTCAGAACGTCAGTGATGCTGTCAGTGAAACTCGGGGATGGAGCGATGGAGAGAGCAGTTCAAAGAGTTGGAACAAACAGCGGTCGTTCACCCGGGGAACGAGCAGCAACGAAAGCGATGGTTACACACCAAGCAAACTCTTGTTCCGTAACACAGAACGGCATTTTCATCTTCTACGCGAGAACGAGAACAAGGGGTTTTCCTTCGGGAAAAATAAAGGCAGTACATTTGGACGCAGCTTTGGCAGATCACGATCCATGAACTCTGGTCGCTCCGGTTCAAAGAGTCTAAGTAGAACAACAACTGGAGGAACGAGCCATTCAGAAACATCAGGCACAAGCCAGAGTATTACCAATTCAGAGTCATTGACCGAAACAACCGGTCGGAGTTCGAGTGAAACCATTGGAGAGAACCAGAGTACCACCGAGGGATCGAGTATAACCACCGGCAAGAGCGGTAACCAGACGGTGCACAAACGCCCCCTGATCACCGCGGACGAAATTGGTCGCTGGTTCGCTAGGCCCGAACCAACA
>JAGQOC010000197.1 GCA_020427745.1 Phycisphaerales bacterium
TCGCTGGTCACGAGGGCAGTCATGTCTGTGTCCAGATCATCGACGACGGGAAGGGGCTCGACCGCGAGGTCATCGGCGCCAAGGCCGTCGAGCGTGGTCTGATCGCCGCGGACCAGCTCCCCGCGCTCTCCGACGAAGAGGTGTTCCGCTTCATCCTTGAGGCAGGATTCTCGACCGCCGAACAGGTCTCCGATCTGTCCGGGCGTGGTGTCGGGATGGATGTTGTCCGCACGAACATCGAGCGCAAGCTCAAGGGCGGGCTGACCATAGAGAGCACGAAGGGCGTCGGCACCACCCTGACGATCACGATCCCGCTGACCGTCGCGATCATGCCCGCGATGATGGTCGCGGTCGCCGACGAGGTGTTCGCGATCCCACTGACCAACATCACCGAGATCGTGCGTCCCACCCCCGACATGCTCTCGTCGCTCGGCGAGGAGCCCGTGATCCACCTTCGGGGCGCAGTGCACCCGCTGATCAGCGCCCAGGATGTCTTCCATGTCCCCGAGTTCAACCGGCAGGACGAGCCGTTCGTGGTGGTTATCGGCTTCAACCAGAAGATCATGGGGCTGCAGGTCTCTCGGGTGATCGGTCAGCAAGAGATCGTGATCAAACCCCTCGAGGGCGTCAAACGGGAGGGCCCGATCAGCGGCGCCACCGTCCGCAACGACGGCGGGGTGAGCCTGATCATCGATGTCGCCGAGCTCATGAGGACCCCGCTCGCAAATCGTTCAACATTATCTGTTTGATCGCCCAAAACGCTCCCTTTTCCCACCGATACAGAAGAAACACCTACCGAGGAAGAAATCATCATGGACCCAACATACATCAGCGCGTTTGTCACCTCGATCCAGAATGTGTTCAGCACCATGTTCCAGCTCCCCGTCGAGATCGGCGAGCCCCGGATCAAGACGGACAGAGCCGCGACCCATGATGTCTCCGGAATCATCGGTGTCTCGGGATCCATGGTCGGGACCATCGTTCTCAGCATGCCCACCGAGACCGCGACCACTGTGATCTCGCTCTTCACCGGTATGCAGATCGAGACCGACTCGCCCGACTTCGCCGACGCGGTCGGAGAGATCGTCAACATGATCTCCGGCGGCGCCAAGGCAACCTTCCAACGCAAGGATGTCGGGATCTCCTGCCCCAGCGTTGTGATCGGTCCGGGGCACATCGTCTCCCACCAGTCCGGAACCCCCTGCGTCCTGATCCCCTGCATCACCGACTGCGGTGAGGTTGTCATCGAGGTCTCGCTCCGCGAGGCGGTCGAAGAATCCGCAGTACCCAGCAACGCCGCCTAAGCACCCACCGACAAACCGATCCGAGGAGCATCATTATGCGAATCCTGCTCATTGACGATTCCAAGACCATGCGCAACATCCAGAAGTCCATCCTCAAGCAGCTCGGCTACACCGAGATCGAGGAGGCGTGCGACGGACAGGATGCCCTGAGCAAGGTCGGCGCCTTCAAGCCCGACCTCTGCCTGGTCGACTGGAACATGCCTGTCATGGACGGGCTGACCTTTGTCAAAACCTTCCGCTCGACGAACAAGACCACCCCGCTCATCATGGTGACCACCGAGGCCGAGAAGTCCCGGGTGATCGACGCCATCAAGGCCGGGGTCAACAACTATGTCGTCAAGCCCTTCACCCCCGACCTGCTCAGCGAACGCATCACCGAGACCCTCGCCAAATGCGGCGTGAGCAGCTAATCACACCCCGCTCGTTCTGAGCGGGACGCTCTCGGAGTTCATCCGTCATGAGCAACAACCAGTGCGATATCGATCACCTCCTCAGGCTTACGGTCCAGAACCGCAAGCTCGAGGGTGTGCTCACGGTTTCCCCTCCCGAGCGGATCGATGTGATCGATGAGCCCACATTGATCGCGTATCTCGAGGGCGCAGAAGTGCACCCCCGCGCCATCGACAAGGACGCGATCAGGAGCCTGCTCAAGCAGCTCGATGAACACCCGGGGAAAACCGCGCAAGCGATCGTTGCACGCGGCACCGAGCCCGTCCGCGGCACGGACGCCAGCATCACCTTCGATCCCTCCATCCAGCTCGAGCTGAACAGGATCCGCGCACGCAAAGCCGCGTTCGAGAACGCCGTCGCGAAGGGCACACTCCAGTCGGATCCCGAAGGCGAAAACGCCATCAACTTTTACACCATGTCCCCGTTCTTGATCGTGCACAAGGGCGACCCCATCTGCACGATCACCCCGGAAGTGCCCGGCAAGGACGGCAGCGATATCTACGGCGAGTCGATCGCATCGGTCGATGGACGCGACAACACAAACACCAAGGATCCATCGCTCTGCAGACGCGGCAACAGCGTCACCGCCGCGATCTCCGGGAACCTGATCGTCCAGCCCGACTCGATCCGCATCAACTCCGTGCTCGAGATCCCGCGTGATGTGGATTTCTCGACCGCGAATGTCGATTTCCCCTCCGATGTTGATGTCGGCGGCGGCGTCCTCGATCACTTCTCTGTTCGCGCGGAGGGATCGATCGAGATCCGAAAGCTTGTCCAGTCATCCGCGATCGATTCCAACCAGTCGATCACCCTCCACCAGGGCATGGCCGGGAAGAACTCAGGAACGCTCGCCGCCCTCCAGAATCTCACCGCCGGGTATCTTGAGTCCGTCCACGCGGTGGTCGGTGGCGATTGCAACATCCAGCAGGAGATCACCAACTCACAGATCCAGATCGCGGGCGAACTCCACGCCCCAACCGCCCACGCCCGAGGCGGGGAGATCTCCGCCGCTCGCGGGATTACGCTCGGCGTGATCGGATCCATCCAAGGAGTCGAGACCATCGTCGTCCTCGGCGAACTCCGTGGTGTCGTCGAGCTCGTCCGGAAAACCCAGAAATACCTTGAGCAGCTCAATAAATCAATCACCGCGAAACAGAACGCCTACGAGCGGTTCACCCAGTCGATCGGCAAACCGACGCCCGCTCAGATCGAGGAGCAGATGGGGCTGGAGTTTGAACTCTCCGAGCTCCGTTCGAAGATCGGAAAACTTGATGCAGCGAATCAGAAGCTGCTCGCCAACGCCATGACCCGGATGACGGCGCGGATCACGGTCAACGAAACGATCTTCGCGAAATCCGTTCTCTGGATGCCCGGCTACAAGGCCGTCTTCCAGCGGGATATCCGGGGGCCGATCACGATCACGCTCTCGAGCAAGGGGGAGCCTGTTGTTGATTCCGCGGGCGAGCTCCGGCCCCTGCGAGAGATCGCCAAGCTCTACCCGGACAGCCGGATCCCGCGGATCGAGCAGGTCGACGGGCAGTACCGCGTCGCGGCGTAACCCGGTCTGATTCCAGCGAATCCCGTGGCATCATCGAACCGATCGCCGGATCTGCCGGTATAGAACAACGCCCGGATACCCCGCGAGCGGGTTTTCTGGGCGCTGGACATCCACACCCCCGATGACCACAATCCCCCGATGACCACCGCCCCTCTCCATCCCGCCCCGCGATCCGCGATCCGCCCGCTGATCGCCTGCACGCTCTTCGCGGTGGGTATGCTCGCCTTCGCGGTGTCCACCGACCCGGAACCCACCGGCACGCCGCAGGTGCCGATGGGGGCAGACACCACGGAACCCGCAGAACAACCGCACGCGGAGGGGCTGCTCGAGTGCGTCGTGACCCTCAACACCGGTCGGCGGATCACCGGGTTCCTCATCGAATCGCTCGACGATGCGATCGTCCTCCGGCTGGAGGGCATCGATACGACCTACCGGCGCAAGAACATCAAATCTGTTGAGTTCCTCCGACCCGTCGCCGAACGATACAAGGATCTCCGCGACCAGATCGAGGACTCCGACATCGAGACACGCCTGATCCTCGTCGAGTGGCTCCGCACACGCGAGGCCTACAGGCTCGCGCTCGATGAGCTCGAGTCCATCCTCGAGATCGCCCCCGACTACCCCGAAGCCAAAACGCTCCACACCTGGATCAAGGCTTACCTCGATCTGGAGGCCAAGTCCAAGGCACGGGAAACACGCGACACCGATCACGCACCCAAACCATCCCCCGAACCCGCACCCGGCCCGCCCGTCCTGAGCGATG
>JAGQOC010000198.1 GCA_020427745.1 Phycisphaerales bacterium
AGCAGGACATCCGCCACGGCGCCGCCCGTGGATGGGTGGACCGGATCATCGAGCCGCACAGGACCCGCGAGGACCTGATCGAGGCCGTCCGTACCGCGAATCAGGGGTGGGATTACTCGATTGATTTTAAAACCGGTGTGCTGCAGGTCTAACAAAGGCAATGTCATGAAATCCACGATCCTCGCCATCCTTGCCCTGCTCCTGATGCCCGGCTGTATCATCCAGGACATCCACGACCAGATCGCCCTTTCCAACGAGAAGCTCCAGCAGATCGACGAGAGCTTCGAGAAAGTCGAGCAAGCGAACGCCTCGCTCACCAAGCTCGATGTCCAGATGGAGCGGCTCCAAACACTCGATTCGATCGACGAAAACCTGATGCTCATGAACGAACGGATCGACACGCTCCAGAAAGACCTCAACGCCGTCAGTGAGCACCTTGCCTCGCTCCGCAAGACGATCAACAACATCGACAACACAATCCCGTTCCTCAAGTTCTCCGGCGACGAAGAGGACGAAGCCGCCGAAACTGAACCAGAAACAGAAGCGAACCCGACGAACAATCCGCTTGTCGAGCCCGCGGAACCCGTGAAGGACCCGACCAAATGAACACGCGTGTGCGCATCACGGAAGTCGCCCCACGCGACGGGCTCCAAGGGGAAAAGCGGATCGTCCCCACCGATCGCAAAGCGGCCCTCGTGCGCACGCTCAACGCGACCGGTGTCGATGAGATCGAGGTCTCCAGCTTCGTCTCACCCAAATGGATCCCCCAGCTCGGTGACGCCGCGGAGCTCTTCGCGATGCTCGCCGCCGAGAAACCGAGAGGCATGACCTACTCCGCGCTCGTCCCCAACGAACGCGGTCTTGACGCCGCCCTCGCGGTCAACACCAACGCCCGCAAAGCGCACCGCGTGGAACGCCTGATCGACAAGATCTCCGTGTTCACCGCCGCCTCCGAGGGGTTCTCGCTCAAGAACACGAACGCAACGATCGAGGAAACACTCACCCGATTCGCCCCCGTGATCGACCGCGCCCACCACCACGGGCTCATGGTCCGGGGCTACATCTCCTGCATCGTCCGCTGCCCGTTCGACGGCGATATCTCCCCTGTCCAGGTCGGTGATGTCGCATCGCGCCTGCTCGATCTCGGGGTCGACGAGCTCGACCTCGGCGACACCATCGGCGCCGCGACCCCTGAGACCATCGAGCCCGTCATCATGGAGGTTATCGATCGTCTCGAAGGCGACGCGACTAATCCCTTCGGCGATCCGACCCTCACACTGCACCTCCACGACACCTTCGGGCACGCTGCGGATTGCGTGCAGATGGCGCTCGACCTCGGCGTGCGTTCCTTCGACAGCTCCGCAGGCGGGCTCGGCGGATGCCCCTACGCGTCCACCGAGACGGCACGCGCGCCGGGGAATATCTCGACCCTCGCGCTGCTCGAAGCAATCAAAGCCGCGGGCTTCACCACCCGCGTCGATCTCGACGCGATGCGATCGGCATCTGAGTTCGCGGCGGGGATTCTCGCATGATCGAGTGCTCAATCGAAAACAAGATCGCAAGCATCGCACTCAACCGCCCCGACAAACGCAACGCGATGTCGCCCGAGATGCTCGACGAGTTGCAGTCGGCCATCGACCAGCTCCCGGACGATCTGCGTGCGATAACGCTGACCGGAAATGGAAAAACCTTCTGCGCCGGGTTCGATCTCAAACGCTGCGCTGCCGACCCCACCGGTGAGACCATGAGGTCGCTGCTCTCCGGCCTCTCGGGAATCGTCTCGACACTCCGCTCCAAGCCATTTCCGGTTATCCTCGGTGTCCACGGCGCGGCGGTCGCGGGCGGGTGTGCGCTTCTCGGCGGCGCGGATATCGTTCTTGCCGATCGCAACGCAAAGCTTGGGTACCCGGTTGTCAAGATTGGCGTCTCGCCCGCCGTCTCCGCGCCGTTTATGCTGGCGTCGATCACCCCCGGAGCGGCCCGGAATCGTTTGATAGATACGGAGCTCATCAACGCCACGCGTGCGCACAAAATCGGGCTTGTCCACCAGCTCGTTGACTCGCCGGAGCATGTACGCAGCAAGGCTCAACAAATCGCCGAGCAGCTCGCGTCCAAACCAACGACGGGCGTCCGCGCTACCAAGGTCTGGCTCAACGAGATCGGTGCACCGATGACCAACCACGCCGCCGAGGGGCTTCATGCTTCGCTCGCCCTCGCCGGCAACGACGAAGAATGCACCCGACTCGCCGAACTCTGGGGAAACTGAAACCATGACCAAAACAAACGATCCGATCCTGCTGAGCGTTGACGGACCAATCGCCACCCTCACGATCAACCGCCCCGATGCACGCAACGCGATGTCGATCGAGATCCTCGATGCGTTCCATGCCGCGATCGACGACCTGCAAAGCTCGGACGCTCATGCTCTCGTGATCACCGGCGCAGGGCGAGCATTCTGCGCGGGCATGGACCTCAAGGCCGTCCTCGTAGAGCTCTCCGGAGACCCATCAATCGGCAAGCAGCTCCTCGAGAGCCTCGCCGAGCTTACCCTCAAGCTGCGATCACTCCCGATCGTCACGGTCGCGTCGATCAACGGAGCCGCGATCGGCGGCGGGTGCGGGCTCGCGTGTGTGTGCGATGTCGCAGTGACCCACGCCGACGCCAAGCTCGGTTTCCCGGAGGTCGACCTCGGGCTCTGCCCCGCCGTAATCGCGCCGTGGGTCGTTAAAAAACTCGGCCCTGGTGTTGCCCGTAACGCGATGCTCATGGGCGGCGTGATGTCGGGCAGCGAGGCGCACGCAATCGGGCTCGTCGATGCCCTCGCCAACGCACGCGAGGAACTCCCGGAGCTGACCAAGCAGATCGCCGAGCGGCTCGCGACCGGCGGAGCGAAAGCACTTGCCGCGACCAAGAACCTCCTCAACACCATCGACGGCTCGCTCGATCCAACGCTCGTCCGCAAGGGCGCGGAACTCAGCGCTTCGGTGCTCGCCACCCCCGAAGCGCAGGCCGCCCTCAGCGCGAGAATGAACCCCAGCAAGTGATGCGGACCGGATGCCAAACGAGTGGCAAACCACCGTTTGCTGCATAGAATCGGTGACCGGCGGGGCTGCGAACCCGTCCGGCGTGGATTGTGTCTCAACGCAGATCCGCGTGCTCCTTCGCAAGACCCGGACACCGCATGACCGCCGACCTCCTGCCCATCACGATGAGCGCGACCTCCACCGGTGCCCCCATCGCGATCCTGACCCTCGACCAGCCGGGACGCCCGGTTGTTGTGATCGACGAATCCTTGCTCAAGCAACTCGACGCCACGCTCGATGCCCTCCCGGACGGACTCGCCGGGTTCGTGCTCGCGTCCGCCGCCCCCCGCGCGTTCGTCGCGGGCGCGGACCTCAAGGCGATCATGGCGATGAACGACGAGGAACTCCACGCCTACCTCGAGTTCGGCGCCCGCGTCTTCCAACGCATCGCGGACCTCCCGTGCCCGACCGCTGCCGCGATCCATTCGGTTGCGCTCGGGGGCGGGCTCGAACTCGCAATGCATTGCGACGGGCTCATTGCCGCAACCGACCCCGACGCCAAGCCGTTCATCATCGGACTCCCCGAAGCGGGACTCAAGATCTGCCCCGGATGGGGAGGGACCAACCTGCTCCCGGCACGCATCGATCCGAAGACCGCGATCGTCGCGACCGCCAACGGCATCCCTTTCAAATCCACCGCCGCCCATGAGCTCGGGCTCTTCGATGCGACCTGCACCAACAAAGACCACCTGGTCGCAACCGCGATCGAATGGATCGAGCAGCAGCCCACCGACACCCGCACCGGCAACCCGTCACGCTGCATCCAGACCATCAACACCGACGAGGTCGAGGATGCGCTTACGGCCGCAAGCGATGAGCTGCCCGATGCCCTGCATGTCCAGAGCGTCCTCGACGCTGTGAAGACCGGCATCGAGAAGGGCTGGCCCGCGGCGCTCCAGTGCGAACGCGACCACCTCGTCAAACTCCGTCACACCGAACCCGCGCAGGAAGCGATCACCGCATTCTTCAACAAATAAAAGCACAGAACACCCGCCCCGCTCAGAGGGCGTTGATCACCGAGGAGAACACCATGGCCGACATCAAAAAAGCAGACCTCAAAGAGATGAAAGGCGTCTCCGAACGCGACAAGCAGATGATCGCGGACGCAGAGCAACTCCTCGGGCCCGAGCCGTCCACCATGGGGGCGGTCAAGAACTTCTTCTGGGGCAACCTCCGCGACGATCTCTACTTCCCCTACCCCGAGATCGCCAAAACCTCCCCCGAGGAAACCGCGGAGTGCGACCGTCTGCTCGCCGAACTCGAAGAGTATCTCCGCACCGAGCACCCCTCGATCGAGATCGACCAGGAGCAATACATCCCGGAGTGGGTTATCCAGAAGCTCTTCGATCTCGGCGTCCTCGGGATGACCATCTCCAAGGACTACGGCGGGCTCGGCATGGGCATCACCTCCTACAACCGCGTCCTTGAGATCATCGGCATGTACTGCGGCTCCACCGCCGTCATGGTCTCCGCCCACCAGTCCATCGGGTGCAAAGCGCTCATGCTCTTCGGTACCGATGACCAGAAGAAACGCTGGCTCCCCAAGCTCGCCAAAGAATGGCTCAGCGCATTCTGCCTCTCCGAGCCCCAGGTCGGCTGCGACGCGGGCGGGCAGGAAACCACCATCGAGCTCTCCGATGACGGCGACCACTACATCGTCAACGGCGAAAAGAAGTGGGCAACCTCCGGCGCCATCTCCGGACTCTTCACCGTCATGGGCAAACAGACCATCGACGGCAAACAGCGCGTCTCCGCCGTTGTCTGCACGCCGGACATGGAAGGCATCGAGATCTTCTCGAAGAACCGCTCCAAGATGTGTATCCGCGGCACCTGGCAGGCGCGAATCAAGTTCACCAATGTCAAGGTCCCCAAAGCAAACCTCCTCCACAAGGAGGGCAAGGGGCTCAATGTTGCGCTCACCTGTCTGAACTACGGACGCTGCACCTTGTCGGCCGGCATGCTCGGCGGCGCGAAGCGTGCCATGGACCAGTCCATCAAGTGGTCCCAGACACGCTACCAGTTCCAGCGCCCCATCTGCGACTTCGAGCTCGTCAAGCAGAAAGTCGCGCATATGGCCGCCCTCTGCTACGCGATGGACTCCGTCCTCTACATGACCACAGGCATGCTCGACCGCCACGACGACGACATCATGCTCGAGACCGCGATCTGCAAGGTCTTCTGCTCCGAGATGGGCTGGCGCACCGTCAACGACGCCGTACAGATCATGGGCGGCGAAGGCACCATGACCGAGAACGAACTCGAACGCATCTTCCGCGATTCGCGAATCAACACAATCGTCGAGGGCGCAAACGAGGTCATGCAGTCGTTCATCTTCGCCTACGGCGGCAAGCAACTCGCGGAAAAAATGCTCGGCATCAAGGAGATGGCCGACAACAAGAAGTTCACCGGCACCATGATCAAAGCCGCCGTCCCTCTGGGCATGGAGGTCTTCCTCGGCATCCGCAAGAAAGCCCCGAAGTTCGACCGGGTCCACCCGTCACTGCAGCCGTCGATCCGGCGCATGAACCGCTTGATCTCCGAGCTCACCTACCAGTTCAAGGTGATCTCCAAGAAGAAGGATGCTGCGATCGTCACCGCGCAGGCGACGCAGGCACGCCTCGCCGATGTCGCGATGTACCTCCACGCATGGGCGTGTACGCTCTCGCGTCTAGACCTCGATATCCGCAACGGCGAATCGGGCACCGAGTTCGACCGCAACAAAGCCGCGGCTCACCACTTCTTCGACCTCGCCGAGCTCGCCATCGGGCAGGCCTTCCGCGAACTCCACGAGAACGCGGACGACACGATGCTCCACGCCGCCGAGGCCGCCCTCAAACACTCGTCCACACTCGACAACAAGCTCTTCGCGATCCCCGAGAGCTCGCCGAGCGACAAGGGCACCGGACGCAAACTCAAGCAGGACCACATCAAGCAGTTCCCAGGCACCATCACCGACACCCAGGGCGGTACCGGTCGAGAGCACATGAGCGACACGATCGAGCAACTCTGATCGCCCGAGTCCATACCCCAAACCCCAACGCCGGCTACCCCGGCGTTTTTTAACATGCTGCCATCCGACAGATTACGAATACCCTTTCCCGAAAACGACCCGTCCTGACCCCCGCCAACTCCGTTCCTATACTCTCATACCCCAATGGAGCCGGATTTTTCCGCCCGCCGGGTTGGTTCACGACGGAGCGCGATCATTGCCCGAATCCGCGAACGCGATCTCCGGGCTGCAAGGACAGAACATGCCCCACCACACCGTATACGAAGCCAAAATCGAGCACCTCCAGATCCTCGACGAGGACGGCAAGCTCGACAAAAAACTCGCCAAGGACACCCTCAACAACGACCAGGTGATCCACCTCTACGAGCAGATGCGCATCTGCCGCGAGCTCGACGAGATCGCCTTCAAACTGCAACGCTCCGGGCGCATGGGAACCTATCCCCAGAACAAGGGCCAGGAAGCCAACGCCGTCGGCTCCGCCCTCGCCATGACCAAAGGCAACGACTGGGTCGTCCCCTCCTACCGCGAGAACGCCGCCCTCTTCATGCACGGCATGCCCATGCACTATGTCATCCAGTACTGGATGGGCGACGAACGCGGCTCCAAGTTCCCCAAGGATGTCAACATCACCCCGCTGTCCGTGCCCATCGGCACCCACATGCTCCACGCGACCGGCATCGCCTGGTCCATGAAACAACGCAAAGAGAAGGACCGCGCCGTCATCACCTACTTCGGCGACGGCGCTACCTCCGAGGGCGACTTCCACAACGCGATGAACTTCGCGTCTGTTATGCAGGTCCCCGTGATCTTCTACTGCCAGAACAACTCGTGGGCGATCTCCGTCCCGCGAGAGAAACAGATGAACTCCGCAACCGTCGCCCAGAAAGCCCTCGCGTACGACATGCCAACCATCCGTGTCGACGGCAACGACATCTTCGCCGTCTACAAAGCGACCAAGGACGCCCGCAAACGCGCGACCGCAGGCAAGGGCCCATCCTTCATCGAAGGCGTAACCTACCGACTGGGCGACCACACCACCGCCGACGACGCTCGCCGATACCGCGACCAGAAAGAGGTCGACGCTTGGCTCGACCGCGACCCGCTGATCCGCACACGCAAGTACATGGAATCCGTCGGGATCTGGGACGACAAAAAGCAGGAAGAACTCGAGGCCCGCGCCAAGATCATTGTCAAGGAAGTCGTCGACGCCGCCATCTCCGTGACCAAACCCGAGTCGTCCGAGTTCTTCGACGACATGTACGCCGAGCTCCCCCGCGATCTGCAGATCCAGCGAGACACCATGCGGACAACATCCATCGGGCGCAACCCGTCGCAGATCGGGCTCAATGCCCACCCCGCGGAGATCCGCTGATGCTCGTGCGATTCGATGACAGCAAGGGCAGACCGCAGTTCATCAACGCGGTCTATGTCAAAGCGATCCTCCCCAAGGGCCCATCGCAATGCGTCCTCGAGATCAGCGGCCGCTCGACCAAGCTCAAGGTCAATATGACCGCCGAAACCGCCGCCGAGCTCGTCAACGCCGCGATGCCAAGCAGCCTCGACGCGATCCTCGCCGCGGAAGACCAAAACCACACCGACCAGATGGCCGCCGCAGCCGCAGCCGCTGGATAACCGGAGAACACCTATGACCCAACAAACACTCGTCGGTGCAATCACCTCCACACTCGACCAAGCGCTCGCAAGCGACCCCGATGTCATCATCCTCGGCGAGGATGTCGGACTCAACGGCGGCGTCTTCCGCGCAACCGACGGGCTCCAAGCCAAGCACGGCAGCGACCGCGTCGTCGACACCCCTCTCGACGAGTCCGGGATCATGGGCACCGCGATCGGGCTCGCGAT
>JAGQOC010000199.1:0-387 GCA_020427745.1 Phycisphaerales bacterium
GCCCCTTGGTCATCAGGTCCTTGAGATCAGACCGCTGGATAATTTTAACGGGCGAGGTCTGATTCTCATCCCGGATGACATCGATCTCGCGGAGCTCACGCGAGCCGTCCGACTGGTAGCATTTGCGTGTGATGCTCGTCACGGAGACGGCGCTCGAGTCGCGTTTGTACTTGATGAACTCTTCCTTGTCGACCTCGAGCTTCTCCGCGATTTCCTCGTCGGTTGCTTTGCGCCCGATCTCCATCTCGATCTTCTGCCGCGCGCCCTCGACCTTGCTCGTCCGGTGACGCACGAGCCTGGGCACCCAGTCCATCGAGCGGAGTTCGTCGAGGATCGCGCCGCGGATACGCGGGGCGCAGTAGGTCTCGAACTTCACCTTGCGGTCGA
>JAGQOC010000199.1:431-1800 GCA_020427745.1 Phycisphaerales bacterium
ACATCAGGTCCTCGAGATCCACTTCATCGGGCAAACGCTGGTAGATCCGCTCCGCGTTGTACCGCACGAGGTGCAAGAACTTCTCGACAAGGAAGTTCCGCATCTCTTCAGGCTTGGACTCACGGTACTCGGTCCACACATCCACCATGTCCATCTCGTCGTAGCGAGACGGAAGGTTGGTCGCTTCGGCGTGTTGTGCGGTGTTGCGAGATGAGATCCGCATCCTTGAACGCATCGCAGTCATCGGTCGTCTCCTTGACCCTCTGACCGGCTTGGATGTGTATCTGTACACGGACCATGCCGGAGAACCCGGCGTCCGTATTGTCGTCCGAAAACGACCCGCATAGCCCATCCAAGGCCGGTTTTTTTCAAGCAACCGCCGTCCTGGCGATTCCGATCTCAGTATATCAATTCCCGCCCACCAGTGTGCAACTCAACACTGATTTTTTCCTAAGCAGCCTTTTTCCTCATCTCATCCACAACCTTCGCGTGAGCGGCACGAGACATCTCCAGCTTCTGCAGTTCCTCGGGGAGCCTCGGCCTCGGGTTCTGCTTCTTGTAGTACCCGATGAACTCCCGTGTGCAACTCTCCCCCATCGAACCCAGGATCCGACCGACGAGCGCGCAGACCGCGCACGCAACAAGCGCCCGGCTCAGCGTCACGATCGCGGGATTCCCGGCCCACAGCCCCACCACCGCCGCCATCGCGAATGCTGCAAGCCCCATCGTTCCGGAAACCACGCGCGAAGGAACATCCGCGAGGTAATCACCCTTCGCCTTCCCCTTGGCCCCGGCTTTGGATCCCGCAGAACCCGCTTTGTTGCCACTCTTTGCCATATTCATCCCTTCACCACTCTATCGGTTGCTCTCCCGGAGCACACAACACGCGGGAAGGAAGACACCGAAGACCGCGCAGTCTTTGCGCACAGAGCCGTCACAGAACCGACCGCAAGACGCGGGCCAGAACCGTGCGAAACAACTGGCTGGGAATAAGTTAACGACGGAAGAGCCCGCGTTTTCTGGACTGGGCGCTGGCCCGTCCCTCGATGCCCGCCCACTCGATCAGGGCAGACGCGACTTCGGCCATGTCACGACCGGCGTTGCTCTTGGGAGCGTCGATCATGTAGGGCACCCGGGCACGGATCGCTTTGAGAACCTTCTTGTCCCGACGGACATACCCGAGCATCGGGAGCTGGTACCCAAGGAAGCGGTCGCACACGCCGGAGATCCGACCGTGCACCGCGATGGCGTCCTTCTCGGAATCCGTCTGGTTGACGATGAGCGCGAGCGTCGGGATCCGCTTGCGGGGCACGCCCTCGGTTTGGTCGTTCTGGGTGACAAGCACCTTGATCAGGGCGTACGCGTCCGC
>JAGQOC010000200.1 GCA_020427745.1 Phycisphaerales bacterium
ACGACGGCGGGCAGGTGTACTACCTCAACGAGTCCGTCGGGATCGCGACGGGGATGCTCCTCACCGCCGCCCATATGGCCGGGCTCGCAACGCTCACGCACACGCCCAGCCCCATGAAGTTCCTCCGCGAGTTGCTCGATCGACCGGAGCACGAGCGACCGTACATGGTGATCCCGATGGGCTACCCAGCGGACGGCTGCACGGTGCCGGACATCACGAAAAAACCACTCGATGAGATTGCGGTGTTCGTTGAGTAGTCGTTCGATTTAGAGATACATCTTGCGGTTGTAGATCCACCACTCGAGCATCAAGATCGCCAGCGCGCCCATCAGCAGCCACGGCCACCAGTCCTTGGTGCGTTTGATCGCGCCGGAAGCATCCGCACCGACGGTGCGGTTGGCGAGCGCGATCTCGGGGAGTGTGCGGATGTTGGATTCGTCGGCGTCGAGCAGGTTCGCCGCGTAGAACCGCGAGACACGCCCGTCATCCACCACATCCGTCGCACCGGGATCGCCGGCCCAGCGGAGCTGATAGACACCCGTTTTGCGGATGGGCCCGAAGATCACCGAGCCGTCGGCGGAAGGGATAACCGCGTCACTGGTCGAGCCGTCCGGGAGACGCACACGCACGGATGCGCTGTTGATCGGGAGCCGATCGGAGAGGACAGCTCCCGGGACGAGCTGGCGTGTGTTCTGGTCGATGTCCGTCGTGGACTGCGTCGCGAGGTAGTCGACGGTCGACGCGAGGAAGACGATGAAGCTGACCTCGAAGGGCCAGTTGGTTTTCCCGATATCGAACGGCACACAGATCGCGCGGACATCGGCGTTGGAGGTCTCGAAGATCGCGGTCCCGGTCGCCGTCTCCGCGAGCGAGACGACGCCGGAGTCTTCGGGGATCTCGATGCTGCGCGTCTCTGCGAGCACGAGCCCGTCGAGGGTGAGATCACGCAGAATCGGGTGGGTGCGGCGCCAGTCGATGATCGTGGAGCCGGGCCCGACGCCCTTGTCCTCGACCCCGAGCGGCCCGACCAGCGGGGCACCAAGGATGAGGTACCGCCCCGGATCAAGGACTTCTCCGGCATCGTTCGGCTTGGGCAGGTAGCCGTCGAAGACAACGAGGTCGAACGCGCCCATCGCGCCGTTGCCGCGGCTGGACTCATACTCGCTGGGCGACATGACCTGGAATCGCGAGAGCGGGAAGCCGAGGAACGCCTCGCGGATAAAGAAGTTGCCGGTCGTCACAAGCGCCACGGCGGCTTGCTTGGCGGGGGGAATAATCAGCGTGCCCCGGTTGTCAGTCGCGAACAGATCCGCCTCGGGGTTGTCACCGGACGAGGTGTCGAGCTGAACCGTCGCCATCACGCCGTTGGGTTCTTCGAGCTCGAAGACAACACCCCCGGTGCTCGGTTCGGCGGTCCCGGTAAGCGGATCGATCTCCGCCGGCGGGAGCTCGACAGACCGCACGGAGACGGGCGATCCATCGATGATGAGCTCGGCATCGACGCGGCGCGCGATCGAATCGGTGGATTGCACGCCAACAAACACGCTCAGCTTTCGTGGGTTGTCGTAGTCCCGCTCGGCGCGCAGCGCGATCAACCCGATGTTCACGGCGTCCTGCTTCCCGGTCCCGTGGTACTCGAAGGTCGGGATATCCTCCTGGTTATCCGCTCGCACAACCTCGGCGTCGGGGATCTGCCCGTCGCTGAAGAGGTGGAAGATGAACGCCTCGCCGCCCTTGATCCCCTCGAGCTCGACGGCGTTCGTCACGCCGTCCGCGCCGGTGTCGTCGACATACCGGTTGGGCCGTTGCGCCTGCGCGAGCCGGTACGCCTCGTCGATCGACGAGGGCGAATCGGTCTGATCGATCGAGTTGATCGCGTTGATGAGCGCCGTCTGGTCGCTTGACATCGGGACAAGGATCTCGGCGTTGGTGTCGAACGCGATCACCATCGCCTCGTCGGATTCGCCCTCTCCCTCGAACAACCCGGGCGCACGCATTGATTCAACGAGCTTGACCGCGTCGCGCTTCGCTCTATCGAGTCTGCTCGATTCTCCCAGTGTGTCTTCGCCGTCGACAGACGCCATCGACGCCGAGCGATCGATCAGCAGCACGAGCTTGCGTCCGCCCTGCGTGGTCGTTGACGAGCGAGGCTGCGCCAATCCAATAAGGATCAACCCCAGGATAATCAGCTGCAGAAACAGCAGCAGGTTCTTGCGGAGTTTCTGGAACGGCGCGTTGGCCTGCAGGTCCTGGATCGTCTTCTTCCACAGCAGCGTCGACGACACCTCCCGCGTCTGCCGGCGGAGCTTGAGGAAGTACAGGATCACGAGCGCCGGCACCGCGATCGCGGCGGCGATGAGCGCGAGCATGGGGGACGCCCAGGTCATCGCAGCAACCCCCGCTTCCGCAGATAGTCGAGCAGCAGCGTATCGACCGGGGTGTCCGTCTGTACCGTCAACGCCGTGATCTCTCGGCGTGCGCAGTAGTCACGCAGCTGCTGGCAGTACGCCGCGAGGTTTTGTTTGTATTTCTTGAGCAGCGGCGCCGAGATGGTCACCTCCGCGTGGTCCCCGTCCTCGATGTCGCGGAGCATCAGGTCCCCCGCGATGTCCGGCTCAACCTCCTGCGGCGACAGCACCTGAATCGCGAACACATCGTACCCGCGCCCCACAAGCAGCCGCAGGCCGGTCTCGTAGCCCTCCTTCATGAAGAAGTCGCTGAGAACGATCATCACACCCTTGCCGCGTCGGTTCATCGCGATGCGTTTGGCGGCAGCAGTGAAGTCCGTCGAATCCTCGGGCTGGATCGAGCACAAAAACCGAGCCAGGTCCTGCGTGCGCCGTCGCCCGCGCAGATCGCGGATATTGCCCGCGATGGATTTCTCGCCTCCCGGGATCACGAGCTCGTCGCGCATGCCGACGGCGGTCACCGCGACGCGATTGAGATTCACGAGCCCGATGTACCCCATCGTCATCGCGACCTGCTGCATGTAGAAGAACTTGTTGGGCGTGCCGCAGTCGGCGCTCGCGCTCGCGTCGATGACGATGTGCAGCGAGAGGTCCTCTTCCTCCATGAACAGCTTCATGAAGAAGCGATCGAGGCGCCCATAGATGTTCCAGTCGATGTGGCGGAGATCGTCGCCGATCGCATAGGGACGATGGTCGGCGAACTCGACGCTCTCGCCCCGTTTCTTCGATCGGCGCTCGCCCTTGAGCTTGCCGGCGAACAGCTTGCGGCTGGAAACATCCAGATGCGACACGCGTGCGATGATCTCGGAGGAGAGCAGCTCTTCCATCGAGGTCGGACGGGTTGGGTTCTCGGATCGGAGCATTACTTATTGAGCCCCGCGAGCTCCGTCGGCTGGGTCGGCGTGAGCTTCATAATCTCCGCAACGAGCGCGTCTGCATCGACACGATCCGCTTCCGCCTCAAAGTTCAGCAGCACGCGGTGACGCAGGCACGAGAGGGCGACATCCTGGATATCCTGGTACGAGACATGGAAACGACCGGCCGTGAGCGCACGGACCTTGCCCGCGAGGATCAGCGCCTGCGCCCCACGCGGCGAGACACCGCAGCGGACATAGCGGTTCGTCGGGCCGTTGGGCCCGCCCGCGGCGGTGTCGGTCTCCGGGTGCGTCGCGAGGACGAGTCTTGCCGCGTACTGCTTGACATGCGGCGCGACGACAACCGAACGCACGAGTTCCTGCATCTCGAGGATTCGCTCCCCGGTCACGATCGCGCTCGCGACCGGAGTTTCGGCGCCGGTCGTGCGATCGATGATCTCCATCAGATCGTTCAGCCCCGCGTAGCCGACATCAACCTTGAGCAGGAAGCGATCGAGCTGCGCTTCGGGCA
>JAGQOC010000017.1 GCA_020427745.1 Phycisphaerales bacterium
ATCTTCGATGTGTTCGCGTACCTCGATGCGTTCAACACGGGTGATTTGGCCGCGGATTTCACGGGCGATGGAGCGTTGGACATATTCGATGTGTTTGGGTTCCTCGACCAGTTCAACGCGGGCTGCCCCTAAACAGGATCTTTATATAAACTATAAATGAACGCCGGAGTAACTTTCCTCCGGCGTTTTTATCTTGGTCTTCTCCCGATGCACTGATACAGTTGGGGTGAACACCCATACACCACAAGGAGGGCATCATGAACGCACGAATCGGAATCTTCCTTCTTGGCACAGCGATCTCGGGTTCGGTTGTGCTCGCGCAACCTTGTGGCCCGGTCTTTGCCGACAAACTGCTGGAATCCCCCACCAACCCGCTTCAGCATCTCGGGGATTCCATCGCGGTATCCGGGGACCTGATGATCGCCGGGGCGCCCAACGGTCTATTCCACGCGAATCCGCAGCCGGGTTCGGCGACGGTGTACCGCTTCGATGGGACAGCCTGGATCCATGACGGGTTCTTGCAGGGCCCCGACATTCTGGCGAGCGACCTCTTCGGCGACGCGGTCGCGATCGACGGCGACCGGGCGCTGGTCGGTTCGCCTCTCGACAACCACAGCTCCGCGAATGATCCGGGTTCCGTCTATGCCTACCGCTTCGACGGCACGGACTGGGTCCGCGAGTCGCGCCTCTGGGCATCGGACGCTCAGTCCGGCGACGAGTTCGGGCACGCGGTGGCGATGTCGGGCAATCTCGCGGTGATCGGCGCGCCGTATGACGACGACCAAGGGAACCTCTCGGGCTCGGCGTACATCTATCAGCACAACGGGACGAGCTGGGAGTTCGTCACCAAGATTATTCCGCCGCAGGTCGACGCATTTGATCGTTTCGGATCCGCGGTCGCGATCGATGGCGATCGCGTGTTGGTGACCGCCCCGGTGAGCACCACCCAGTCGCTGTTCACTTACGAGGACAGCGGTTCGGGCTGGGCGCTTGTCGACGCGATCAACATCCGCGGGCTTGATTCATCGCTCACGAATCCGGGCGAGAGCGGCATCGCGGTCTCGGGCGATCATCTGGTACTCGGCGCGGAGCAGTCCAGCTCGGACCCGGTCTTCAATCACGGCGCGGCGATTGTTCTTGAGCGTGACGGGTCGAGCTGGTCGTATCAGCAGACACTGCACCCGCCCGCACCACTGTCGGAAGATACCTTCTTTGGGATCTCCGTTGCCGCGGGTCCTGCTTCGCTCCTTATAGGCAGCGGCAACGGCACGGCGTATCTCTACCGCGACAATGGTGCGGGCTGGGCGCTCGATTACGACTGGGCAGCCGCCGGAACCTTCCTTGGCTGGGCGGTCGCGATCCAGGATGACACCGCGTTCCTCGGAGCGATCGGCGACTCCACCTCCGAAACCGCGGGCGGTGCGGTGTCGGTCTATGACCTCAACTGCCCGTCTCAGGAGTGTGCGGCGGACTTCACGGGCGATGGTTTGCTGGACATCTTTGATGTCTTCGCGTTCCTCGACCTCTTCAACGCCGGCGACCTTGGAGCAGACTTCACGGGTGACGGCTCGCTGGATGTCTTCGATGTCTTTGCCTTCCTCGATCTGTTCAACGCTGGATGCCCTTGAGCAATCGGGCCTAGTTCTGATGCATGAAACACCCGCTCGGAGCGGGTTTTTTCATGATTCGGGTGAAATTCTCGATTCTGAGCGGGTTCTGATTGGATCTGCCCGATCAATTCATGGAAACTGGAGCAACCCGGGCTGTTTTCGGGCGAATACTTGTCCGGGCGCTCGCCCCAGAACTGTTTATCAATCATGGGGATAGGTTCTGGTCCCCTTTGCGCGTCGGGAAGACGCGAGGAGAGAAAAAGATGAATCGCTTTGTGTGTGCGTGCCTTATCGCGGCAACCGGTGCTGTTGCCAATGCCCAGTTGACGACCCAGTCGGTCGCGACGACCCTGAATCGGCCGGTGTTTATGACCCACGCGGGTGACGGCTCGGGCCGTCTGTTCATCGTCGAGCAGCGCGGGGCAATCCGTGTGCTCGATGCCAGCGGTACCCTGCTCGCGAACGATTTCCTCAACATCGATCCGATCGTCACGGGTGGATCCTCGGGCGGCGACGAGCGCGGATTGCTCGGGCTCGCTTTCGCGCCCGACTTCGCGACGAGCGGCAAGTTCTATGTCGACTACACGGGCAGCGGCGGGCACACGATGGTGGATGAGTACACCGTCGCCGATCCGACCGTCAACGAGCTGACGGCTGCGGATGTCCTCACACGCCGGAAGATCATGCAGATCAACCAGCCCTTCTCCAACCACAACGGCGGCTGGATCGGGTTCGGCCCGGACGGATACCTCTATGTCGCGTCCGGTGACGGCGGCTCGGGTGGCGATCCCCAGAACAATGCGGGGAGTCTCTTCGAGCGCCTTGGCAAGCTTCATCGGATCGATGTCTCTGGAGCCGACGACTTCCCCGCGGACGCGAACCACAACTACGCGATCCCCGCGGACAACCCGTTCGTTGGGATCGATCCGGGGTACCACGAATCGATCTGGGACTTCGGGCTGCGCAATCCGTGGCGGACGAGCTTCGACCGCGAAACCGGTGATCTCTGGATCGCGGATGTCGGGCAGAATATCTACGAGGAAGTGAACTTTGAGCCCGCGGGAACCAACGGTGGTCGGCATTATGGGTGGCGCTGCCGCGAGGGTTTGCACCAGTACAGCTCGGGCACTTGCACCAACTCCACCGGGGTCACCTTCACCGACCCGATCCACGAGTACTCGCACGGCGCCGACGGCTGCTCGATCACGGGCGGCTACGCGTACCGCGGGTGTGCGCTCGGCGAGGCCTATCAGGGCAAGTATTTCTTCTCGGACTACTGCTCGGGACGGATCTGGACGCTCGATCCGGGCAACGGGTTCGCACGAACACTCGAGTTCTCCGCGGGCTTCAGCGTCTCCTCGTTCGGCGAGGGCGAGGACGGCGAGCTGTATGTTGCGGACCTGTTCGGCGGGGTGGTCTACGAAATCTATGACCCCAACGCGATCGACGACGACAACAACGGGATCCCCGATTCCTGTGAATCCGCGGGGTGCAACGACGCGGATTTTACCGAGCCCTTCGGGGCGCTGGATATCTTCGATGTCTTCGCCTTCCTCGGTCTGTATAGCGCCGGCGACCCCGCCGCGGATTTCACGGGTGACGGCTCGCTGGATGTCTTTGATGTCTTCGCCTTCCTGGATGTCTTCAACGCGGGCTGCCCATAAGGCTTGCCCAGTTTGACATTCTCCGTATCTGAGCAAATCCCCTTGATTTTCAGGGGGGTTTTTCTTTACCCTAGGGTCCGCGCCCTGCTGGAGGGGTGTGACTCGAGAAGGGGAGAGCTCTATGCGCAGTGTGAAAATTCGTCCGGTATCGGTTTGTATGCTCGTCGCGGCTTCTGGGTTGGCGACCAACGCCTACGCGATCGATTGGGCAGCGGCGGTGGACGGCAACTGGAATGTCGCCGGCAACTGGTCGCCCGCAACGGTCCCGAACACCATCGGTGATACCGCGACGCTCGGGTTCTCTGGTGTCTACACCGTCACGATCTCAAACACTTACAGTATCGGTTCGCTGGTCATTACCAACCCGGACGCGATTCTCGGGATTACCAGCAACACGCTCAACATCAATACCGGGATGTCGAACAACGGCACGGTCTTTGTCAACAGCGACCTGAACACTTTCAACTCCGTGATCACATTCGACAGTGACGCGAGCATCACGGGCAGCGGGTCGGTGCTTCTCGGCGGGATCGGGCAGCGGGACGATGCCCAGATCACATCCATATTCGGCTTCACGCTCACCAACACCGCCGCGCACACGATCCGCGGGAACGGGCAGATCAACGGCACGGTGATCAACGACGGCACGATCGTCGCGGACACCCCCGGGGGTGCGGGGCTCGTTATCAAGGGCGCGGTGAGCGGTGGCGGGATGGCCGGCGCGGACGCCGGGCAGCTCTACATCGGGGGCTCGGCGTCGGTCATCGGGAACGAGCTCTTCACAGTGAACGGGGGCACCATCTTCGCGGAGGGGACCTCTACCATCGGCGGCCTGACTATCTCGGGTGACCTTGTCATCCCGACGAGCACCACACTCCAGATCTCGGATGATCTCACACTCAACGGAACAGTGAATATCAATCCGGAGGTTTCGGTCTTCAACAGTATGTTCCGGTTCGAGACCGACGCGACAATCGATGGCAACGGCACCATCACCCTCTGGTCGGCGGGCGATCCCGCGGACGCCGTGCTCACAACCCAGTCCGGGATCACCGGGACGCTCGGCCCGAACATCACGGTCGAGGGGTCCGGTCGGATCGGCACCACCGGCACCTTGTTCACAATCGTCAACAACGGCGTGATCAACGGCAACGATCCGAGCGGGGAACCCCTCGTTCTGCTCGCGAATCAGGTCGGGTTCTCCGGGGTTTACCGGGCGGACAACGGGCGGCTCGCCTTCGGCAACAACATGAATATGACCGGCGGGATCATCGAGACCACCGGAACAGGGATTGTCGACACGAACGGATCAACCTCTCGGATCGCGAGTGTCACCAATAATGGGCAGATGGGTGTGCGGGGGGGTGGGCACAACCTCTATCTCTCGGGGCCGTTCACCAACAACGGCGATGTGTTGATCAACTCGACGGATGAAGTCTTTAACGCGCTTCTCCGCTTCGAGGTCGACACCCAGATCAGCGGCACGGGCACCATCACCATGCAGGCCACCTCAAACACCGACGACGCGCGGATCTTTGTCAACGCCGGGATCACCGGCGCGATCGGGAGCGGGCAGACCGTTCAGGGGTCCGGGCGGCTCGAGGTCCAGGCCGCGGGAACGCTGATCAACAACGGCACGGTCATCGCCAACGATCCCGACTTCCCTCTCCAACTCCACGGTGACCACGCGTCGGTTTCCGGCGTGTACCGCGGGGACAACGGCGTCCTCTCGATGGTCAACGCGTCCTCGGTCACGGGCGGGACTTTCGAATCCGCAGGCACTGGCGCGGTCGAGGCGTCAAGCGGGACTGTGACCATCCACGGCGCGACGAGTACAGGCGCTTTCAATATCCTCGGCTCGGGCACCGATGTGCGTCTGACCAACAACTTCACCAACACCGGCGCCATCACCATCAACTCCAACAACGATGTCTTCAACGCTCGACTGATCTCGGAGGCGGATGTGGACATCAGCGGTGCGGGCTCCATCACGATGCTCTCGCCGACCAACACCGGCGACGCCGTCATTCTCGCCCTGAACAACACCACCCTGACCATCGGCAGCGGACAGACCGTGCAGGGATCCGGGGTCGTCATTGGGCAGGGCGTGGCGGGTGTCGTGCACAACGCGGGCGTATTCATCGGCAACGATCCTTTGATGCCGCTCGAGCTCGAAGGAAACCACACTTCCTCGGGTATCTACCGCGGCGACAACGGTGTGCTCGGACTTGTGAACAACTCAAAGCTCGTCGGCGGGACCTTTGAATCCGCCGGAACAGGTTCCGTCGATGGACTCAGCGGGACCATGACACTCACCGGTGTCACGAACAACGGCGTGTTCAATCTCCGTGGATCCGGGACCAACCTTGATCTCATGACCGACCTACCCAACAACGGCACGATCAACATCAACTCGACTGATGATATCTTCAACGCAACACTCCGCGCACAGGCGGATGTCGCGGTCACCGGCACCGGAACGATCACCATGCGGGCGACCTCGAACACCTCGGACGCGAACATCAACTCCAACGGCTTCGCCATGACGATCGGATCCGGGCAGACCATCACCGGGTCCGGGCGCATCCAGGGCGCCGTCACGGTCGAGGGAACGATCGACCCCAACAACGCGCCCACCCTCCGGCATATCGATGTCGATGCACTGACCCTCACGCCGACCTCCGAGTATGTCGCGGACCTTGGCGGGCTCGCGTCCGGCGAGTTCGACCAGATCCTCCTCAACGGCGGCGACACCATCGACCTCGGTGGCGCGACCGTCACCGTCAACCTCGACTCGGGGTATGTCCCGATCTTCGGCGACAGCTGGGACATCATCGACGGCGGCACGATCATTGGGTCCTTCGGCACCGTCAATGTGCCCGCCGCCCCCACCGCCCAGATCTACCGGGTCGTCGAGGAGCCCAACCGGGTCTTCGCGGTGCTGACCTGCCAGGCGGACTTCACCGGTGACAACTTCCTCGATGTCTTCGATGTCTTCCTCTTCCTCGATCTCTTCAACGATTCCAGCCCCCGGGCGGACTTCACCGGCGACGGGGTCCTGGACATCTTTGATGTGTTCCTGTTCCTCGATTTCTATAACGGTGGGTGCACAGGTATCTGATCCGGGATTTGTTCTGTCTTCTTCGGGCCGTGCGTTCCCAGGGACGCACGGCTTTTTCCTGCACCCACTGTTTGGTTGGTGTGGATTCCCGGGATTATCGCGGAACATATGTCGGACAGGCTGAAGCCCAGAAAACCACCCAGATTCTTGAATACACAGGAGAGAACCATGAAACGCACCACCCCGATTCTTTGTGCCGTCCTCGCGGCGTTTGCTGTCTCCGCCAGCGCCGACGAGCGGGATATTCAGATCACCAGCGTCGCCCCCCAGGACGCGGTGATCCAGCTCACCAACCTTGGGCTCGATCCGATCCCGCTCGACGGCTTCCGTTTCTGCACCCAATCCACGACCCAGGTTCTCCGCTACACCTCTTCGACCGGGCTCAACGGCGTCACGCTCAACCCGAACGATTCGATCTACATCCATCAGAACAACGACGCACCGGCCGATCCGGCACACATGAACGCGTCCGATCTGGGCGGTGTGTTCGCGACAATGGATCTTGAGGCGTACGCCATCAGCTTCTACTTCCCGATCGACGGCTCACTGAACTTCAACAACCCCGCGAACATGGCCGACCACATGCAGTTCTCGCGGATGGGTCTGAATAACTTCACCGCCGACGAGCGGACCGACGAAGCGGTCGCCGCGGGGCTCTGGACCGCGCTGACCGACTGGATCCCGATCGAGACAGACACCGAGCTCATCGAGCTTGTCGACCTTTCCAACGGGCGTCTGCACGGCCCGGGCGACTACATCGTGACCGGGCCCTTTGTCTGTGTCGCGGATTTCACCAACGATGGCGTCTTGGATGTCTTTGATGTCTTCGCCTTCCTTGATGCCTTCAACGCGGGCGACCCGTCCGCGGACCTGAACTCCAGCGGGAACCTCGATATCTTTGATGTCTTTGCCTTCCTTGATCTCTTCAACGCGGGTTGCCCGTAATTCCCATTGTGATCCGTCCCGCATGTGGTACACTCCACCCTCAAGCCCCCGCTTGGGGGTGTTTTTCTGCACCGTTCTCTCGGAGATGCCGCCATGCGTCCAACCGCCCACGCCGCCCTGTTTGCCGCGGCGATCACCCTCTCCTCCCCCGTTCTGGCCGCCCCGAGTTCGCTGGCTGTGGATCCGGCGCTGTCCTCGATCAACATGGAGATCACCCTCGAAATCGGCACCCAGGTCACCGACAGCGATACCAGTTCGCTCTCCGGGTTCATCGAGATCGATCTGGATGATCCGGGCGCGCCCGCTGTCATCACGCTGCACGACATGAGCATCGAGATGGACGAGGCGCTCAGTTTTCACTGGAGCTTCGGGTTCTTGGGAAGCGCCGATGCATCGATGGACGACACCGATGGCTCGGGTGCGGGCAGCCTGTTCCTTGATCCGGGCACCCCGCCCATCTCCGCGCCCGTCGCTGCGGGGGCGTTCACGATTCCCCAGGTCCCGACCCGTCTCGAGGGATTGGTGAGCGCGAGTTACAACATTTTCTTGGTCGGAGAAGACTCGGCCGTGGTCGATCTCTCCACGCTCGAGCCCGGGTTCTCTGATATGCCCGGCTCGGTGTCTGTTGCCGGCGACATCGTCACCCTGACCACCTCGATCGTCTTTGCCGGCGAGCAGGACATCCTCGACGACATGGGTGCGGTGATCGGCACCATCATCTTCTCGGGCGACGCCTCTGTTGTTGCGACCGGAACATTCAACAGTTGCGAGGCGGATATCACGGGCGACGGCTCGCTGGACATCTTTGATGTCTTCGCGTTCCTCGACCTCTTCAACGCCGGCGACCTTGGAGCAGACTTCACGGGTGACGGCTCGTTGGATGTCTTCGATGTCTTTGCCTTCCTTGATCTGTTCAACGCTGGATGCCCCGCATAACCAAAGCCGGACCATCCACCCATCCCAACCACACTGACCGGCGCGCATATACCCCGCACACACTCGATCCGTTCGATCGGGCTGGAGTACGCGGCGAATTCCGGACGAAATGAGTTTGATTTTCTTACTGTTCTCTTGCATCCCTTGGGCTCTTGAGGGAGAATCTAGGAGCAGGAATCAACGCCGTTCGGCGGCCTTGTTCGGCTTGTGTTTGTCGAGGAGATACTGAATCATGCGTTCGACCAAAATCACCAGATCCGCCCGTGTGGGCGGGGGGCTCTTTGTCCTCGGCGGCTTGGCATCGCTCGGCTTCGTCGCCGCAGCGTTTGCCACCACCCCGGTGCCGACAACGCTTGAAGACTTCAAGATGGCGGGCACCCAGCCGATCGGCATCGCGCACCCGATCGCGAACGCGACGGAGTGCGGCGCGTGTCACGGCTTCTACGACGAGGCGCACGAACCCTGGAACACATGGTCCGCGTCGATGATGGCGCAGTCCGCGCGTGACCCGGTCTTCTACGCCGCACTCAGCATCGCGAACCAGGATGCGCAGTTTGCGGGCGATCTCTGCCTCCGCTGCCACACCCCTTCCGGATTTATCGAGGATCGGCTGCTCGATGTCACCGGCACGATCGCCGACGGCTCGCAGCTGACCGCGACCGATCTGCAGGGCGTGAGCTGCAACTTCTGTCACCGCATGATCGATCCCGAGTACGAGGTCGGCGTAAGCCCCGCGATCGACCTTGATGTGCTCAACGCGCTCACCCCTGTCGGGATCGGGCTCCCCGCGATCCCCCCCACGCCGGGATCGGGCAACTACATCCTCGACACATTTGACCGTCGTCGAGGCCCGTTTGATCTTGCCGCGGACTACCCGGGCGGATTCTTCTACCACGAATGGGCCCAATCCCCGTTCCATCAGGAATCGCAGATGTGCGCGACCTGTCATGATGTGTCCAACCCCGCCTTTGACCGTCAGCCGGACAACTCGTATGTGCTCAACACACTCAACGAGCCCCACCAGACGCAGAGCGGATACGACCAGTTCCCGGTCGAGCGCACCTACTCCGAGTGGCTGATGTCCGACTTTGCCGACGGCCCGATCGAGATGGGCGGGCGCTTCGGCGGCGAGAAGACCGCGGTCTCCTCGTGTCAGGACTGTCACATGCCCGACGCCAACGCTGAAGCCTGCCGTGTCCCCGGGACAGTGACTCGTCCGGACATGCCGGTTCATGAGTTTAATGGTGGCAACAACTGGGTCCTCAAGGCCGTCCGCGCACTGTACTCCGACGACGACACCGGGCTCACCGATAACAATGTCGCCGATTCGATCGCTCGCGCCGAGAATATGCTCGCCCAGGCGTCCGACATGGAACTCTCGGTCGTCGGCACGGATCTGAATGTCCGGATCATCAACCAGACCGGTCACAAGCTGCCGACGGGATACCCCGAAGGACGGCGCATGTGGATCAATGTCCGGTTCCTCGACAGCGGCGACAACCTCGTCGCCGAGCACGGGCACTACGACAACACCACCGCTGAGCTCACCACGGGCGACACAAAGGTCTACGAGGCGCACCTTGGCGTGGACGCAGCGGTCTCCGCGCTCACCGGCGTGCCCGAGGGCGAGAGTTTCCACTTCGTGCTCAACAATGTCCGCCTGATGGACAACCGGATCCCGCCCCGCGGGTACAACTTCGTGGACTTCGAGGCTGTCCAGGCCGAACCGGTCGGGTACACCTACGCCGATGGTCAGTACTGGGACGACACACTCTACCCGATCCCCGCCGGCGCGGTGAAGGCTGATGTGAAGGTCTACTACCAGACGACGACGAAGGAATACATCGAGTTCCTCCGTGATGAGAATGTCACCGACTCCAACGGCACCGTCGCGTACAATCAGTGGGTCGCCCACGGCATGAGCCCCATCAGCGAGATGGACGCGGGCTCGATCAATCTCGTCGCCAACCCGTGCCCCGCGGACTTCACAGGCGACGGCACGCTGGATATCTTCGATGTCTTTGCCTTCCTCGATGCCTTCAACAGCGCGGACCTCGCCGCGGACTTCACGGGCGACGGCATGCTGGACATCTTCGATGTCTTCGCCTTCCTCGACGAGTTCAACGCGGGCTGCCCGTAAATCATTCGCACGCTATTCGAAGCCCCGGATCGCCAAGCTCCGGGGCTTTTCCTTTATAGATCACGCATAAAAAAACCGGGCCGAAGCCCGGTGAAGTTCTTAATGCGCATTCGGTTTACGCCGGCACACCGAGCAGTGCCATCACGCGGGCGACGATGTCCTCCGCGCGCAGCCCGCACATCTCCAGCATCTCTTCGGGCGTGCGAGCGCTCTTGGGGATCCGCTCGACATGCATCTGCGAGAGCTCGAAGCCGTCTCCGGATTCCATGAGTGCGTCGGCGATCGCCGAGCCAAGACCGCCGCCGTAGTTGTCCTCGATGCTCACGACGAACCCGCCGTTGGCCGCGACGACATCGAGCAGCTTGTCGGTGTCGAACGGGATCGAGTACATGTCCAGCAGCGTTGCGCTCACGCCCGCCTTGTCGAGCAGCTCGACCGCGCGGTTGCCCTCGTGCACCATGTACCCGCTCGCGGCCAGCACCACATCGCGCCCCTGCTGGAGCACCTCGAACCCGCCCAGGTTGAACACATGGTCATCGGAGTACAGCAGCTCGGTCTCGGCGCGGAGCGTCCGCATGTAGCACATGCCCTCGTACTCCGCCATCGTCCCGGTCAGGGCGTAGGCCGCGTACGCGTCGGCGGGCTGGAGCACATAGCACCCCGGGTTCCCACGGTGGTCCGTCGCTGTTGCGAGCGAGCGGAACCATGCGACATCGGGCAGCGACATCTGGCTCGGGCCATCGGCGGCGAGTGTGATGCCCGCGTGCGAGCCGATGAGCTTGATGTTCGCACCCGAGTTCATTGCCATCTCGATCTGGTCATATGCACGGTTCATGAACTTCGCAAAGGTCGAGCAGAACGGGATCTTCCCGCCCGCGCTCATACCCGCGCCGACGCTGACCATGTTCTGTTCACCGATCTTGCACTCGACGAAGCGGTCGGCGTTCTCCGCGTCCTTCGCGAAGGTCTCCGCGAAGGTGGAGTTGCTCACATCCGCGTCGAGCACGACGATGTCCGGGTTCATCCCACCGAGCACGCGGAGCGCGACGCCGTAGGCCTTGCGTGTCGCGAACTTCCCGCCGTGCAGGACATGCTCCATGTCCATCGATCGCATCGCGTCGCTGAGGGCGGGCATGTCGAAGCTCGGCTCCGCCTTGCCGCTCGCCTCGCTGGGCGGGTCGATCGTGAACTGGTCCGTCCCGGCGAGCGCACTGGTCAGCTCGATGCGGCGCTCGTTGAGCTCCGCGAGTGCGTTTTGCAGCGCATCACCGGTCGGGGGTTTGCCGTGCCAGCCGCCGCCCTGGATGCTCGGAGCACCCCATCCCTTGACGGTCTTGGCGACGATCGCGATGGGCTTCGCGTTCTCGTCGTTTGAGATCGCCGCGAACTTCACGAGCGCCGCCTTGATCTGGTCGGGCGCGTGCCCGTCGATCTCGATCGCCTCGAACCCGAACGCACGCAGCTTGTCGGCGATCCGCTCGGGGGTCTGCTGCACAGAAACCCGGTCGGCTTGTCCGTACGCGTTGCAGTTGAAGATCGGGAGCACATTGGTCAGCTTGTGGTCGATGATAAAATCGAGCGCTTCAGCGATCTGTCCCTCGCGTGCCTCGCCGTCGCCGATAATGCAGAACACACGCCGATCGTTCCCGTCGAGCCGCGCGGCTTTGCCCACACCGGCGGCGACGCTGAGCCCCTGACCGAGCGAGCCGGTCGCGGCATCAAAGAAGTTCACGCCTTCCATCGGGTTCGGATGCCCATCGAGCACGGAGTGCCACTCGCGGAGGGTATTCAGGTCGTCGAGTGTCAGTTTCCGGGGCTCCTCGCCCTCTCTGCCGACCACAACGCCCAGCGACGCCATCGCGGCGTACACCGCGGGGACGGCGTGCCCCTCGGAGAGCACAAGCCGATCGCTGGTTGGGTAGTTGGGATAATCGGGGCTCCATCGCATCGCCGAGAACATCAGCACGGTCACGAGGTGGCCAATACTCATCGCGCTGGTGGGGTGCCCCGATCCCGCCGCGGCGGTCATCTCCAGGCTCAACCGGTCCAGCTCGATGGCTTGGGCGTGAACAGCAGCTTCGTATGACATGGTGTGGTCCTCTCAAAACGAACAACGCCGCTTCTCGTGGGACCCCTCATCACCGGCCTCAACAAGAGGAGTAAGGGGGTCCGGAGCGCGGCGTCGCGTACATTCGGGTTGTGCGGACCAATCATAGCCACCCACGATTTCCCCCATCGCCCATCCGCCCCGGATTCCGCACCAATTCTCGCCCCGGCCCGTGAATTGCTTCCGCGCCCGTGAATCCACCCACCGCCGCTGCACCATCTCCGCCCGATCGGCTATGATTGGAGTCACCAAAGAACGCCCGAACCAAGGGCCAATCAACCCGCAAGAACAGCGGGATGGGGAGTCTACCGATGAAAGTCATCTGCGAACGCGCCGCCCTTCTCGAAGCGGTCAATCAGGTCTCCGGCGTGGTCGCCTCGCGTTCCCCACGCCCCCAGCTCACCTGTATCCACCTCGCCGCCTCCAACACCCCCGAGGGTGCCGAGCTCGCGCTCTCCGCGACCGATGCGGAGATCGCCCTGACCGTCCGCATCGGACGCGTCGAGGTCGCCGAGGAAGGCTCCGCCCTTGTTCCCGCCGACAAACTCCGCCAGATCGTCTCCGCGGAAGACGGGGATCCCACACTTACCATCGAATCCTCCGCGGAAACCACCCATATCCGTGGTGCAGACGCCCACTTCCAGCTCCACGGCTTCAACCCCGCGGACTTCCCGGCGCTGACGGATTTCAAGACAATCCTGAAGGGTTCCGCTGCTTCCCCCGCAGCCAAAAGCGTTTTCTCGACAGCCGCGGGCACCGTCGACACCCTCATCACCCGCACGCTCTTCGCCGCGGCCCGCGAAAACTCCCGCTACGCGATCAACGGCGTACTGCTTGTCCGCGATGGCAAGAAGCTCGACATGATCGCGACCGACGGTCGCCGGCTCGCCAAGTGCTCCGCGAGCGTGGACGAGAAGGGTGATGGGGCCCAGTGCATCATCCCGAGCAAAGCCCTCTCGATGATCCAGAAGCTCACCAGCGACGACGCCGAGCCGATCACCGTTGCGATCACCGACAACCAGGCCGTCATCGCCTTCGGCGAGGATCCCACGGATTCCCGCGCGGTCTTGGCGACCAACCTCGTTGAGGGCACCTTCCCGCCCTACGACGATGTGATCCCCAAGGACCAGAGCATCAAGGTGACCTTCAACCGTGATGTCCTCGCGTCGGCCGTCAAGCGGGCCGCCCTGCTCACGAACGAGGAATCCCGCGGTGTCCGCATGGCGTTCACCGGCAAGGACAAGGCGCTCGAGCTCTCCAGCCGGGCCCCGGAGATGGGTGAGGCAACGATCAATATCGACCTCTCCGCCTACGACGGTGACGATATCGAGATCGGGTTCAACCCCGCGTTCATCACCGACGCCCTCAAGGTGATCCATGACCCCGAGATCATGATCGAGCTTAAAGCCTCGAACAAGCCCGGTTTGTTCAAGGCCGGTTCTGATTTTCTGTATGTTGTGATGCCGGTCAACTTAAGCTAACCATTTTTCTAGCAGCATATTAGGGCTGATTCAACTGCCCTGTGCAACCCGCGTACCGGGCTCGCCCAGAGGCACCTTGGTCGCGTGGGTACCGTGTCGTCCGCCCCGCTCATGTCGGCTGTGCGCCACGACCGATCGCTCGTTGAAGGTGGTGTTGTCCGCGCACTGGGGCTGAAACACGCGTCGGAGGACGCGTCGATCCATCAGAATCGCACCGAGGGTGATCGTCGGGAGCGTGATCACGCCAACGATCATCGACAACGCCACGGTATTCGTTGAGCCCAGGGTCCCGGACCCGATCAGGACGCCGATCATCGCGATCCCGAACCCCACGCACCAGACGCCGGTACCGACCAGTGTAATCCGTCGGAAACGCGTCCATATACGCTCTTTGCGTTGTTGATCCGTCAGGCTGCTCATCCCGCGCGTCCCTCGCGTTGTTTTTGCCGTCTTAAACACCCAAGACGGGTATGGACAGTAGTCAGGGGAGACCACCCAGACCAGCGGCTGTACTTCGCCTCAGGACGGATCTGCAACGAAACACCCCAGCGGGTTTGTGTTCGGGCGTCGACGCGGGTATCGTCCCACCCAGTGCCCTTCTTCTCCATTCAGGATGCCCGAATCCACATGTCCACCCGGCTGACCAAGACCGCTCGATCTGTGCCCTCCGCCCGCTCGGGGCTCCTCGCCGCCGCGATCGGGCTGACGATCCTTGCACCCCACCCGGCACTCGCCCAGCCCGCACCCGATCCCTCCACGGTCGACACCTCCCCCTACGACAACCGCCCGATCGGTTCTGTCCGCTTCCGGGCGCTGCCCTCCGAGACCAACCGCTCGGCCGAACTCAGCGAATACGCCCTCCAGCAGGCGTCCAACAACATCCGCTCAGCTCGGGGCACCATCTTCGACAGCGCCGTCGTCAACGCCGACATGCGCCGGCTGAACCCGCTCGGGCTCTTCACCAAGGTCGAACTCGCCGTCGGGATCAACACCAGCGGCATGGTCGATGTTGTCTTCGAGCTCGCCGAGCGGGCACTCGTCTCCGATGTCCAAGTAACCGGGAACACCCGGATCAACGACGCGGAGCTCGCGGGGGTTGTTGATGTTTTCAGCGGCACACCAATCGACCGCTTCCAGATCGACCGCTCCGCGCGGCGCATCGAGGAGCTCTATCGACAGAAGGGCTTCTATTACGCACGCGTCAGTGTCGACGAGACGGAGCTCGCCGACTCCGGCGCCGTGCTCTTCCGCATCCTCGAGGGAGATCGGCTCAAGATCACCGCGATCCGCTTCGAGGGGAACACATCCTTCAGCACGCGCCAGCTCCGCCGTGAGTTGGAAACCAAACAGGCCAACATCTTCCGCAAGGGGCAGCTCGACGACGAGAAGCTCTCGACCGACCTCGCCAACATCATCACCTTCTACAAGGACCGGGGCTACCTTGATATCCGCGCCGACCGACTGATCCAGCCCGCGCCCAACGGCAAGGAGGCGATAGTCACCTATCTTGTCGAGGAAGGGCCGCTCTACACACTGCGTTCTGTGCAGGTTGATATCCAATCCGAGCCCGGCGCCCGTGCTGTGTACAACCAGCCGCAGATCGCGGGGTTGATGAGCATCCATGCCGGGGATGTTTATTCTGTTCGCGAACTGGACGCGTCGATCAAGGCGGTCCAGAACGCCTATGGGCAGATGGGCTACGCCGACGCCGAGGTCCTCCGTGTTGAGAAACGCGATCCGACCGATCCGCTCGTGGACCTGATCGTGATCATCACCGAGGGGGTGAAGTACAGCGTCGGCGAGGTCATCATCCAGGGCAACGATCTCACCCGCCAGGAGGTGATCCGCCGACAGATCGAGCTGCGTCCCACACGCCCGCTCGACACGACGGCGATGGATCGCTCCAAGATCCTCCTGCGCCGGACAACGCTCTTCAACGAGCGGACCGGTGCCAAGGTGACACCGCAGGCGCCGGGCGTGGAGTTCTACGCGGAAGTCTGGGACACCCCGCCCGACGCCTCGCCCCTGCCCCGCGTGACGCTCGCGCCGCCGGATCTCAACCGGACGCGTGATGTGCTCGTCGAGATCGAGGAGACGAACACCGGGCGGTTCGATGTCGGTGGCGCGGTGTCCTCTGACTCCGGCGTTGTTGGGCGGATCTCACTCATCCAACGCAACTTCGATATCCGCGACACCCCCGATTCCACGGGCGACTTCTTCTCCGGGCGTTCTTTCCGAGGCGGCGGGCAGACCTTCAGCATCGAGGTCCTCCCGGGGAATCGCGTGCAGACCTATTCGATCGGGCTCACGGAGCCGTATCTGTTCGAGTCCAACTACTCCGGATCCGCCTCGCTCTCGATCCGCAACCGCGACTTCGACGAGTTCAACGAGGACCGCAAGGGTGCGCGCCTGGCGATCGGTCGGCGCTTCGGCACACGCTGGACCGGCAATATCGCGCTCCGCGTGGAGCAGGTCTCGCTCTCGGACATCGAGCCGAGCCGACCAACCGACATCTTCGCCGTCGCCAACGAGAGCACACTGATCGGGCTCTCGGGCAACCTCGAACGCAACACGCTCGACAACCGGATCCGTCCAACCAAGGGCTCTAAAACAAACCTGCGCCTCGAGCAGGTTGTCGGCGACTTCGAGTTCACCAAGATCGAGGCCCAGCACGGGTTCTATGTCCCGATTCGCGAGGACTACCTCGGACGCGCCACCGTGCTCAGTGTGAATACATCGCTCGGGTATATCCCCCAGGGACGCGCCGACACACCGACCTACGAGCGCTTTTATCTCGGCGGGCAAGACTTCCGCGGGTTCCAGTTCCGGACCATCAGCCCGAAGGGCATCCGCAACGACAACAACATGCCCTCGAACGATCCGGTCGGGGGCACCTGGAAGTTCTATCTCGGCGCACAGATCGAGCAACCCGTCTACGAGGACATCCTCTCAATCGTCGGGTTTGTTGACACGGGCACCGTTACCTTTGATCCTGGGTTCGACGACTATCGTGTCTCGGTCGGGTTCGGGTTCCGATTCCACATCCCGACCCTCTCTCCCGCACCGCTCGCCTTCGACTTCGGATTCCCGATTATGAAGCAGGACGACGACGAATCCCGGCTGTTCACCTTCACGGTCGACCTCCCGTTCTGATGTCGTCCGCCGGATCCGTTGTCAGCCCCCTGAAACCCGTGCGGTTGTTGGGTGTATCATTGTGCGGGCGCCAAAGCCCGAACCACACGGAGGATTAAACGATGCAATCCAGAAGCAACCCGCTCATTCTTTCAGCCGCCGCGATCGTCATCGCGCTCTGCGCCTTCGCGTGGAACGCCGGCGCGACCTCCGCACGCGCCAGCGCGCAGCCGACCGCGATCGCAACGGTTGATATCGTCGCGATCTTCGACGGACTCGACGAACGCCAGGTGCTCGAGGAAAAACTCAACACCCGCACACAGGCCCGCCAGAAACAGCTCGATGAGGTGGTCAGCCAGATCCAGGCGCTGCAGGCGAATCTCACCGAGATCAATGACAAGACCACCCCCGAGTACCGTGAGCAGGTCCGCCAGCTCATGGAACTCCGCGCGGTCGCCGAGGCGAGGCGCGAGGCGCTCTCACAGATCGTCTCGATCGACCTCGGATCCGTCCGGCGCGATATGTACCTCAAGGTCGTTGACGCGATCGAGAGCATCGCCAACCGCGAGGGCTACGACATGGTCGTGCTGGACGACTCACTGTTCCCGCTCCCCGAGAACGCAGCGGACCCGGATGTGTATCGCGCGGTGATCACCAAGACGGTGATGTACCGCAAGGACTCGATCGACATCACCAACCAGGTCATTACGCTGATGAACAACGAGTTCAACGCCCCGTAATCGCTATGAACCAGACCGCCGAGCAGGGCGTATCAATCAGTGCGGGGGATCTCGCCGGGCTCGTTGGGGGTCGGCTCGTCGGCGACCCCTCCGTTGTCCTGAACACCATAGCCGGCATCGATGAAGGGACCGAGGGCGCACTCACTTTCATCCGCGCCCAACCCTTTGCCGACAGATGGGCGGGCAGCGCCTGCTCCGCCGCACTTGTTACCGAAGGCATCGATGTCCCCGACCACGACCCCGCGTCCCGTGCCCTGATCTTCGTGACAAACGCGGACCACGCGCTGGTCCGCGTGCTCCGGGCGATCGACCCCGGGCACGCGCTGCCCCCCGCCGGAATCCACCAACTCGCGGTTGTCGATCCAACCGCCGAGATCCACCCGACCGCACGCATCGGGCCCGGGTGCGTGGTCGGCGCGGGCACGAGCATCGGCGCCAACAGCACCCTGATCGCGAGCGTCTTTGTGGGCTCTGCGTGCTCGATCGGCAACGACACGATCGTTCACCCCAACGCAACCATCAGCGACCGTGTCCGCGTCGGCTCGCGTTGTGTCATCTTCTCCGGATCCGTTCTCGGTGCCGACGGCTTCGGGTTCATCCCCGCGACCACCACCACCCACGCGATCAAGATCCCACAGATCGGGACCGTCGCCATCGGCGACGATGTCGAGATCGGCGCGTGCTGCACCGTTGACCGCGCCAAGCTCGGTGCAACGACTGTCGGAAATCATGTCAAACTCGACGACCATGTCCACATCGGACACAACTGCATCGTCGAAGACGATGTTGTCATCTGCGGCTGCACCGCCGTCGGGGGATCCGTCACCATCGGCAAGGGAACACTCATCGGCGGGGCGGTCGTCATCAGCGACCAGGCGACCATCGGCAGCTACGCAAAGATCGCGGGCGGCGCGATGGTCCTCGACCGCGTGCCCGCCAACGAAACCTACGCGGGCATCCCCGCGATGCCCGCACGCACAGCGCTCGCCAATCACGGCGCGATGCGCTCGCTCGCGAGCTTTATGCGATCCACCGAGAAGACGCTCAAAAAACTTACTGAAAACTGCCCTGAAAACAACGACAGCCGATGAGTGTCGCAAGACTGACCATCGCGTCGCCGATCTGTCTCACGGGCAACGGGCTCTTCACCAACGAACCCGGAGTGATCAAGATCCTCCCGAGCACCAAGCCTTCTGGTATTTGCTTCGTATCTGGAACAGACAGAATCCCGGTTCATATCAGCCGGCTGTCGACGCGTCCTGTCCACCTCGCGTTCGAACACATGCCGCCGCGTTGCACGAGCATCGGGAACGGGATAGTGAACATCGCGACCATCGAGCACCTGATGAGCGCGCTGACCGGGCTCGGGATCACCGACGCCGACCTGCAGATCACCGGTCCCGAGATCCCCATCCTCGACGGCTCCGCGCTCCCGTTTGTTGAAGCGATTATAAACGCGGGTACCCAGAATCTCGACCAGACAATCGAACCGATCACAATCAAGGAAATTATCCGCGTTACCCACAACGACGCATCGATCACCATCGAACCCGCAGAATCGCCGAGTTACACCTACACGCTCGATTACGGCTCCGGATCACCCATCCAAGCATCAGCCGCGAGATGGTCCGGCGACCAAGAGGCCTATATCAAGCACATCGCGCCCGCGAGAACTTTTTGCTTAAAGGCAGAAGCGGACGCAATGCGCGACGCTGGTTTGTTTACGCACCTGACGCCTCGCGACATGCTCGTCATCGGGAGCAACGGACCGATCGAGAACGAGTACCGCTTCGCGAGCGAGTGCGCTACGCACAAACTCCTCGATCTGATCGGCGATCTCGCCCTTGTCGGTGCTCCGTTGTCTGCCAAGGTTTCCGCCGAAAAATCCGGGCACGCCCTTGCTCACCAAGCCGCTCGCGCGATTCTTGAACAAATCAACACCGACTGACGCGGTGTGTGCGCAAGATCGCGTACACACGCCGGATCGTTCTTGCATCCATTCACTTCGTGTATATGCTCGGTACCGACAGCCAACGCGTGTGTGTTGGCAGGCTCTCCCAACCGGCCCGCTGACCCGATGCGCGCACGCTCCGCGCCCCGGTCGTTGCGTTCGAGCGTGGGAGAGAGACCGTGAAACCGATCAAGATGTTTATCCTTCTTTGTGTGCTGTTCATCACCCCCCTTTTCGGGTGCGCCGGGATCGCTGAAACGATCGAGCAGACCGAGCACTGGCGTGCGCGGGCGAACGATGCGAAACTGTCGGCTGAATCCGATCTTGCCGAACTCGTCGCGCAGCGGGAGAGTTTCCCAAACGACTCGTCGCAAGCCGGTTTGATCGACGCGGTGATCGCGCGGGCGCAGGCGAAGATTGCAATGCTCGACGCCGCGATCGTACACGCGGACATGGTGCTCAAGGAGGCACAGAATCCGAGTGATGGGCTCACGAAGATCACCACCCAGCTTGTGCCGTTCCTTCCTGTGCCCGCGCAGGCCCCGTTGCTGCTGGGAGCCGCGCTGCTCGCAACGATCGCGCGATCACAGCAGCTGAAAACTGGAACAAAATCGATCATCCAGTCCATCCAGCACGCGATGAACAACGACGAGGTATTCAGTTCGGCGTTCCGGGCGAACGCGGACACAATCCGCACGATCCAGACCCCACTCGCTCGCAGGATGGTCGATAGGGTCCAGCGATCGTAACTGATTCATGATTACTTCTGCCTGATCTCGATCACAAGTTCGATGCGTCCGCCGTGCACGCGCACCGCGAGGATTCTCGCGGTTCGCCCGTCTTCGAGGTCGAGCGATGCACGCAAGCTGGTCGTTGTTCCATTCGTGAGCACGCGATCGAGCACCCGCGTCGGCACGCGCGTCGTGCCGACGCGGGGCGTGCTGAAGCGGACGAAGAGTTCTCCATCCTCGATCGAGAGTGCGCAATCGGACCACGCGAACGATCGTCCGGCTGAATGCTCGATCATCGCACCCACGAAGAGTTGATCGTCATTGATTTCCACACGCAGCGCGCCGAGCCCATCGGGCCAGGCGTCGTCGCCGCGGTGGGTCTCGATCGTTGGGCGGAGACGATGCGAGAGCCACGCGTTGATCTCGTCCTCGCTGAGTGCGACGGACCAGCGTTCTTCGCCGGGCTTGCGGATTGCGGTGAGCTGGGTCGTGATCGCGTTCTCGAGGCGTACGGCTGATTCGTTGTCGGGTGTCTCGTTTACCCACCACTCCGGGGTGTTGTTGAGCCCCGCGAGCTGAACGACCACGAACACGCACAGCAATGCGACAAGCAGCATCGTCGCGACGATGAGCTTTGTCGCATGCTTGTCCCAGAACGATGGATCGGCTCGGTTACCCACGCCATCACCATAGAAACACAGCCCGGAAGAATCCGGGCTGCGCGATGAAACGGGATGCAAAGGCGGATTAGCGCTTGGAGAACTGGAAGCGGGCGCGGGCGCCGGGCTGTCCGTACTTCTTGCGTTCGACCTTGCGAGCGTCGCGGGTGAGGTACCCGGCGTCGCGGAGCGCCTGCTCGAAGTTCGGGTCGTAGCCGACGAGTGCCCGGCTGATGCCGAGACGGATCGCCTGCGACTGACCCATGTACCCGCCGCCGTGGGTGCGGACGAACACATCGAGTTTCCCGAGCGTGTCGGTGACCTTCAGCGGCGCGTAGGCGTCGTTGCGGTCGCGGGGCTCGGAGAAGTAGTCCTCAACAGTCTTGAACTGCTTGCGGGTGATCTGGATCTTGAGCGAGCCCTCGCCGTCCTTCGCGGGGCGGAGACGGACGCGGGCGACGGCGGTCTTGCGTCGCCCGGTGCCCCACCACCAGCCGTGCTTGTCGGCGGGCTTGGGATCGGGGAGGACGCGCGTCGCCTGCTCGGGCGCGTCTGCGAAGGCGACATTCTCGCCGGTGAGTTCGGGGTTGGTGATGGTGGTCTCGTAACCTGCCATAGATTGAATACCTTTCCTGAACCGCCCGCATCCACGCCATCGGCAACACACCGATGCGCTTTGGGCGGAGTGTTGATTTGATTACCCGTTGAGCTCGATCGCGTTCACCCCCGCGTGCGGGTGTTCGGTGCCCGGGTAGACCTTGAGCTTCTTGAGCATCTGACGGCCCAGCCGGTTCTTGGGGAGCATGCGGCGCACGGCGTCTTCGATCAGCAGCTCGGGCTTGCGATCACGCGTGGTGCCGAAGGTTTCCGCCTTCAGGCCGCCGGGGTACCCGGTGTAGTGGCTCTTGAGCTTCTGGTCCGCCTTGCGGCCGGTCAGTCCGACCTTCGAGGCGTTGGTGACGATGACGAAGTCGCCGCAGTCGACATGCGGGGTGTACTCCGGGCGGTGCTTGCCCATCAGGACGATCGCGACATCGGATGCCAGACGACCCAGGGAGACGCCGTCGGCGTCGATGGTGCGCCACTGTTTGGCGACCTCGCCGTTCTTGGCGACCCAGGTCTGTCGGCGGAGATGGACAACTTGCTTCTTCATGGCCATGATCAGGCTCCTCGCGTGGTATTCGGCTCTGCGTGCTCGGAGCATGATGCCCGGCACGCACCGGCGTGATTCGTACGCTGCCTACCGGGCAGGGCGGGCCCCAGCATTCCGCGGGGCATGGTTTTGGGTTCGGCCGCACAATTCATGCGGGAGAAGGAATTTAGACAACAGAAACGCCCGGTCAACTCCGCCGGCCCACAATTCACGCAACTCCCCGCACCGCACAACCGAAAACCCAAACGGGACACCCGGGAATGCTCGGCCGATACACTCTGCGAGCAATCCGATCAACGCATACCCAACCGGACACCGAATGGACCAGCACCACACGCCTCAAACACCCGTCGCTCAAGCGATGCTCTACGAGCACCGCCCGATGGTCACCGCCAAGGGCGTGCCGATCGACCCGCCGGACAAAGGGACGCCGTTCTCGCGGATGGTCGCGGTCGCCCTGGCGATCGTGGTCGCGTCGTTGACCATCTTGTTCCAGAACACGGGTGATGACCTCCACCGGGCGGTGCTCGGCTCGCCGCCCGCCCCACCGCCGCCCGAGCTGACGATCAATGACCCCGCCCCGGGGACCTACGGCTCGACGGACATACTCTCGCGGATATACCTCAAAATGCGCCGGCTGGTCGTCAGCGCCGAGCAGATGGAAAACACCGGCGGGGGGAGCAAGTTTCATTCTCCGAGCATGATGTCGAACATCGATCCGATGATTCAGGTCGATGAGGACCGGGTCCGGGCGGCGATCATGAGCGCGGAGTTTGAGAACACAGAGAGCGCGCTCAATCGGCTCGACAAGCTCGAAGCGGATCTCGCGATTAAGGACAGCGGGCTTTCCGTGGAAGAATCCCACCCGCTGCTCGCACGCGATATCCGGGTGCTCCGGACGATCTACGCCGGCGAGATCGACACGCTTACACAGGAAGACCGGGACTACCTCGTCACCCGATACCAGCTGCTCGGGCGCGGCGCGTTGACCTTTGGGATGAGCGACAACGACCCGGCGCGGAAGCCTCTGGTCACCGGCGCGATCGCCCCGCTGCTGCTTATCGGCTCGTTCGCGCTGCTTGTATTGCTGACCGGGTTTGTGATGCTCGTTGTCGGGATCGTGCTGCTCGGCAGCGGGAAAATCAGAACCCGGATGCACAGACCCACCCGCGGCGGGAGTGTGTTCCTCGAGACCTACGCCGTGTTCGTCGGCGCGTTCCTGGTCTATGTCCTGATCGCGACCATGATCGATCACTACCCGTCACTTCACCAGTACGGGGTCTTTATTCTTCCCGCGCAGTGGATCCTGCTCGTGACGGTGTTCTGGGGGCTCCTTCGCGGGATGAACTTCTCAAAATGGCGCCACGCGATCGGGCTCTACGGCGGACGCAAGCTGCTCACGGAGATGGGCGTTGGGGTGCTGGTGTATCTCGCGTCGGTCCCGCTATTCCTGCTCGGAACACTGGTCACCATTCTGCTCTTCACGATCAAAGAATGGCTCTTCCCGAGCGGTGAAGGAGAATCGCTCCCGCCCAACGAGATCTTCGAGATCATCGCCAAGGGTGACACCGTCACGGTCATCCTGCTGCTCACGCTCGCGACCATCTGGGCGCCGATCTGCGAGGAACTCATCTTCCGCGGCGCGCTCTTCCGGCATCTCCGCGGGTACCTACACTGGACACTCGCGGCGCTCGGGTCCGCGGTCTTGTTTGCGTTCATGCACTCCTACGGCCCGTTGTTCGTGACGCCGCTGATCGTGCTCGGGTTTATGTTCGCATTCATGCGCCACTGGCGTGGATCGCTGATCGCGCCGATGACGGCACACTTCACGCACAACTTCAGCATCATGATGCTGACCGTGCTGATGGTCAGGCTTATCAGTTGATTACTCAGGGTCCGGCGACACGGTTTCCTGGTTCGTGATGCGGTGCAACGCCTTGTTGGCGATGTGTGTGATGATGAACAGCATCAGCAGCGTGAGCACGATTGTGGAGATCACCATCCATTTTGGTTTATCGATTTTCGTAAGATCGCTGGCCTGCTGACCAAGCCAGGCAGCAACGAAAGTCCGCGGCCCCATCCCGATGATCGTCGCGAGCACATACATCCACAGCCGTGTGCCGACCACATTCATCGCGTAGTTCATCAGCGAAAACGGCGAGTTCATCCGCAGCAGGATGAGGATGCCAAGTGTCTGCCACGGATTCTCACGGAGCAGTGCATCGCGCACGATCTCCGCTTTGGGGTGTGAGTGGATTTCGGACTCGATCCGTTTCTTCGCGATACGATCCGCGAGCAGATACCCGATCGTCGCGGCACAGGTCACGCCGACCAGCGCCGCTGTCCCGCCGATCAGGACGCCGAACGCGTAGCCACCCAGTGCTGCCTGGGTCATCGTTGGGATGATCCCGAATCCAGCGCTGACAGAGAAGAACAGGGTATACACCGCGACGCCGATCGCGATGCGCTCCGGACCCGCCGCGGTCTCGCCTTTGAGGTATCCGGCGAACGCAGGAATCTGTGGAAAGAACCAGATCCAGCTTGTCATAGGGAGGACTGTCCACGCGACCCCGAGCCATGCCGCGGGACCGAGACGCTTGGCGACCTGCCCGATCGACTCGTGGTCGGCGGGCTTCTCTCCGCCTTGCGGGCTTTGTTGAGACTCGGATTCAACTGCGCTGTTTTCCATCGCGGGAGTGTACCCCTGATGCCCCAAGCATTCCTGAAAACCCAAAGAATACGCTAAGAGCCCGGGTCTACAGTTGAATGTGTGCCGGGCTTCCGGTGCGAAACAGAATTCCCGCCGCGTGAAGACGCGGCGAACGGAGCTTTCGACATGATCCCTCGACCACCACCCCGCGACGGGGCCCTCGGATTTCTTTATCTCCCGCCGTTCCGTGTCCAGGGGATCTCGGTCGCCGGCGAGGCGACCTCGATCCAGATCCCGGAGATGGATGTTGTCTTCGATATGGGCGCCTGCCCGCGATCGGCGCTCGCGGCCAAGTACTGCGCGATCACCCACGGGCACATGGACCACATCGGAGGACTCGCGTACTGGTGCTCCCAGCGCAACTTCCAGGGGATGGGGCCCGGGACGATCGTCTGCGACCCGCGGATCGAGAGCGACATCCGCGGCATGATGGATGGGTTCCAGAATCTCGAGCGCCAGAAGACCCCGTACGAGATCAAGACCCTCGAAGAGGGTGAGGATCTGGAGATCAAGAACAACATCGTCCTGCGTCGGTTCCCGACCGAGCACACTTGCCCCTCAACCGGGTATGTGATCCTTGAGAAACGCACGAAGCTCAAGGAGGAGTTCAACGGGCTGCCCCAGGAGAAGCTGCGTGAGCTCAAGCAGCGCGGGACGGAGATCGTGAATCATCTCGAGATCCCGCAGATCGCGTTCACGGGCGACACGCTGCCGGGTGCGGCGTTGCTGCGTGACGATGTCCGCAAGGCGCGGATCATTATCACGGAGTGCACCTTCTTCGAGCCCGACCACAAATCGCGTGCAAAGGTCGGGATGCACATGCATGTCGACGATCTCGCGGAATGGCTCCGGATTGCAGAGTGCGAGCATATGGTGGTCGGGCATATCTCGCGGAGGACACACCTGGGTGTTGCCCGCAAGCAGCTTGTGAAAGCCGCGGGCGCGGAACTCGCTGGAAAAGTGTTCTTTTTGATGGATCACCGCGCGAATCGCGAACGCTACGAGGTGCAGGAAGAAGAGGCACGCCGGCTTGAGGCGTCGCAGGACTGATCGCGGAGACGATTCCGCCAATTGCGCGCCGATCATCGTCAAGATGGTTGACATTGACGGTGCGTTGCAATTATCTTTATTCATCGTGGACGGCTCAGCGTGGCGGGGACAGCATCGCTCGCGACGCCGTCAGAAACAGGCATCCTCAGCGGGTAGTTCACCCGTCCGTACACCGAGGGACACAGGCGCCATGCCGGACCCGGATACCAAGGTCTTGGAAGATGTTCTTGCGCTCATCCGCAGGGAGCATCCGACCGTCACGAGACGGTGGTTCGACGAGCTCGAGCCGCTCGGCTTTGCCGAGGGGACCTTCGGTGTGCGCACAGCGACCGATCTGCACCGCGACTATCTCAGGCGTTCATGCCTGGACCAACTCAACGACGCCATCCGATCTGTCACCGGGCAGCTTATTGCCGTCCGGCTGCTCGGGCCGAGTGACTCCTGGTCGCACGAGAAGCCCAGGGCACGCATCGGGGGTTCGTCGAGTATCGAGCCCAAGCCCGCGGCGCGTCCGGTTGTCCATGCCGCGAGCGAACGATCGCACCTGAGCGAGGATGACACACTGCCGATCAATCCGGATTATGGGTTCGACCAGTTCGTGATCGGGCCCAACAACCGCTTCGCGCACGCCGCGGCGCTCGCCGTCGCCGATGCCCCCGGGCATTCATACAACCCGCTGTTCATCCACGGCGGGGTCGGGCTGGGCAAGACCCACCTGCTCCAGGCGATCTGCCTGAAGATCAAACGGAATAACCCGGGATACCTGATTCATTATGTCTCGTGCGACGGGTTCATGACCCAGTTCATGTCGGCGGTGCAGATGGGGAAAATGGCCGAGTTCCGCCATGCGTACCGGGATGTCGACATGCTTGTTGTCGACGACATCCACTTCCTCACCCACCGCGAGCGGACGCAGGAGGAGTTCTTCC
>JAGQOC010000018.1 GCA_020427745.1 Phycisphaerales bacterium
ACCGTCGCCAGCATGATGTTCATGATCCCGATGCCCCCGATCAGCAGTGAGATCCCCGCGATCGACCCGAGCACAATATTGAAAGTCCGCTGGGTCGCCTCGGCCTGACGCAGCAGCGCCAGAGGCACACTGATCTGGTAGTCGCCCTTCGGATGAAAAGTCGAGAACATCCGCTCGATCGCCCCCGCCGTGGACTCTACATGCTCCTTCTTGTCGATCTGCACAATGATCTGGTGGAGCTCGACCAGCTCACGCGAACGCGAACCGCTGCTCCGGGAGACCGTGACATCCCCAAACCGCTCGATCGCGACATCCAGCGGGATGTACGCATCAATCTGCTGGTCCGGCGTCTGCATCATCCCGGACTGTGTGCTCTCGGAGCGGATCACCCCGATCACTGTGAAGTAACCCTGACTGATGCGCACCTGAGACCCGATCGTGTTCTTCCCCGCCAGGAGCTTGCGTGCCCCGTGCTCGGTCAGCACAACAACATTCGAGTGCTGCTCCATGTCGCGGTCCATGATCGTCCGCCCCACAAGCAGCTCACGCGAGACAAGATCGAACCAGTTCGGCGTCGTCCCCACAAGCCGGAGCTCCTGCGTCCGCCCGCCCACGCGTCCCTCGCCGCGGATCAGCTTGGCCGGCACAACCCGGTCCACCGTCGAGAAGCTCTCCTCGATCCGATCGACATCGTCATAGAGCAACCCGTAGATATTCATGCGCACCTGCATCGAGTTCGCCGCCGCCTGCTCGACTGGTTTCTGCGCGCTGATGATGATGTTCTGGCTCCCCAGCCTGCGGATCTGGTCGAGCGCCTGCTTGCTCGCGCCCTCGCCGACGGCGAGCATCGCGATCACCGCCCCAACGCCGAACACCATCCCGAGCATGGTCAGGATCGAGCGGAGCTTGTGCAGCATCAGCGTCTTGATCCCGAGCCGGACATTGCGATAGAAGCGGACCCCGATCATGCGATCCCGCCAGCCGCGACCTCGTCGCTCCGCATGATCGAATCGACCAACCCGTCCCGCATCCGGAGCTGATACTCCGCGTACGCCGCGATATCCGGCTCATGCGTCACCATGATGATCGTCTTCCCCTGCTCGTGCAGCTCCGTCAAGAGCGCCATGATCGATTCACCCGTCGCGGTGTCGAGATTCCCCGTCGGCTCGTCCGCAAGCAGCACAGAAGGATCGTTCGAGAGCGCCCGCGCGATCGCGACACGCTGCTGCTGACCACCCGAGAGCTCCGTCGGGCGGTGACCGAGACGCTCGCCGAGCCCAACCCGTTCCGCAAGCGCACACGCACGCCTCGTTGCCTCCGCCCCCTCGATCCCCTGGTAGAACAACGGCAGCTCGATGTTCTCCTGAACGGTCAGCTGCGGGATCAGGTGGAAGTTCTGGAACACAAATCCAAGATGCTTGAGCCGGATATCCGAGAGCTCGTCATCACTTGTCGCCGCGATGTCCTGACCAGCAAGCCAGTACTTCCCTTTGGTCGGACGATCGAGGCATCCGAGCAGATTCAGCATCGTGCTCTTCCCCGATCCGCTCGACCCCGAGATCGCCCAGAAGCTCCCCTCGGCGATCGAAAGATCGACCCCCGCCAGCGCATGGACATCCTGATCGCCCATCCGGTAGGTCTTCCAGACCCCCTTGAGCTCGATCACGCCCTCGCCTTCCTGCTTGCTTTTCCGCGTGCTCAAGGACCAGTCTCCGGCCGCTGCCCCCGCCCGGCGCCCTTCGCCCTCGCCGCCCCGCTGGTATTCGCCGGAGCGGATCTTGCCGCCTCCGGCTTCATCTCCGCGCCGCCAACCTCCTCCTCCTCGGATCCACCCGCACGGCTCTTCGTCGATTCGCCCGAGAGCGGGGGGGTGAGCATCACCCGCTCGCCCACCGAAACACCGCTCAGGATGTGAAGAAGCGCGTTGTTGTCCAGCCCCGTCTCGACCACGCGAGGCTCCGGACGATCACCATCGAGCACATACACCAGCGACTCCGACCCACGCCCAACCACCGCCTGCAGCGGCACCGCGAGCGCATCGTTGTACTCCGCGATCAGGATCGTCGCCTGGCAGCTCATCCCGGTCCGCAGCTGCGGGTGCACGCCGTCGATCATAATCTGCGTGTCATAGACCTTCAGGTCCGGGTTCATGAACACCGACTGCGCATCAGGAAGCGGCGCGATCTTTGTCACCCGCCCGGTAAAGCGTTGCTCGGGCAACGCATCGATCCCGATCTCCACCCGCTGCCCGATCTCGACTTTTCCGAGTGCCGATTCCTGCACCCGGATCACCACCATCATCGAGTCCGCCGTCGGCAGATGGATCAGCTCCTGACGCTCACGGACCTCCTGCCCCTCATCCAGCGGCTGCGTGTCCCCACGCCAGCTGAACTCCGAACTTGTTGCGTACACGACCATCCCGTCCACCGGCGCATAGATCCTCGTCTTCGTGATCTGGTCCTGGATCTTCGCGAGCCGATCCTTCTGGCGATTGAGCTCCGCCTCGCGCGCCCGCAGCCGCGCCTGCGCCTGGACCAGATTACTCGACGATTCACGATTCACCTTCTCGAGCGAGAGCTCCTTCTGGTGGATCTCCGATTCGAGCTCGTCGAGCCTGCGGGTGTGGGTGTACTCCTTGAGCAGCTTGAGGCTCTCGCGCGAGAGCGCCACCTGCAGCTCCGCACGCTTAAGCGCCAGCTCGTCCGCGCGATACTCGGTCTCCGACAGATACTTCTCCGCGTAGAGCTTCTTGGACCAATCGAACTCATCCGTCGCACGCCGGAGATCCTCCTCCGCAAGCGTCAGGTCTGTCTCCGCCTGCATCAGCGTCTTGGGCCACTCGCCCTCGAGATACTTGGTTTTGTCCTCGATCGCGAACTGGTTGTCCTGCTCCGCCGCCGCAACATTGCTCTGCGTCTGGATCTTGACAACCTCAAGATTCTCCTTCGCGGAGACATAATCCGCCTCCGTGTTCTCGACCTGAATCTGCTGGTCCACCAACCGGTCCTGCAGCTCGCTCGAATCGAGCTCGACAAGCAGGTCCCCCTTCTTGACTACGGCCCCCTCGTCGATCACATAGATAATCGAGGTCCGTCCCTCAACCTCGTTCTTGACCACGAACTGGTCACGCGACTTGATCGTCCCCGTCTCGGTCAGATTGATCTTCAGCGGCCCTCGTTCAACCGTATAAAAGGCCTGCGCACCGCTCTCCGATCCGCCCACCTGCCCGGAGATCACCACAGCGCCGACCGCCGCCCCCGCGAGCACGATCAGCACCACAATCAGAATGAGTCGTTTGGTATTCATAGCTATCCCTGGCTCTCGGGAGCCTCGTCCCCCCGCAGTGTTCGTTCTTCGAGCTCTCGCCGATACGCCACCGGATCAAACTCCACCCACAGCCCATCGCCGCTCACCTCGAGCACGCCAAGATCACGCTGGAGTTCGAGCTCACCAATCCGGTAGTTCACCACCGCGCTCGTCAACGCGTTCTGGGCCGAGTTCAGCGCGTTCTGGGCCTCGAGCAGGTCCCGGATCTCCGCACGCCCCGCCTGCAGGAACAGATCCGTCGAATCAACACGCCGCTGCGCCACCCGGACCGCTTCCGCCTGAATCCGGATCGTCTCCCGAGCCTCGAGCAGATCCCGGAGCACGCTCCGGACATCAAGCTTCACCGAGTCCTCAACCTCCTGAAGACTCCGCACCGTCTGCTCATACGCGATCAACGCGTTGCGGTATTCGTTGCGTTCAGCCGTCCGCTCGATCGGGAGATCGATCCCGAGCAGCAACGAATAGAACCCGCGATCCGTCCGCAGCTGCGCGTCATCCTGCGTCGCGCTGCTCAGCGAACGCCCCTCACCGATCGACGCGGAACCCAGCAGCGTCACATCCGCACGCAGATTATCCGCGGCGATCACAACCCCGCGTTGCGCATCAACAATCTCACTCACCGCAACGCGTAGATCGAGCCGGTTCATCAACGCGATAGCGATCGCCTCGACTTCTTCAAGCTCCATAGGCCCCGCGTCCGCGCGCGTCGGCGCGACCAGTGTCACGGGCGCATCCGCCGCGGGTACGGGCTCGTTCTCCGCCCCGCTCGACGGGGTCAGATACCGCGCATACCGCTCGGAGTTGAGCAGCACATCGAACTCCGCAGGATCCAGCTCGATCATCGAGTCCGTGGGGAGCCCGAGCGTGATCTTGAAACGATCGAGCGCCTGCTCCGCGGCCTGAACCGAACTGATCCACGCGTTGCGTGCACGCAGCTCGTCCTGAGCCGCCTGGTCCACCTGGATCTCGGGCAGCCGCCCCGAATCCGCGAGCCGACGCGCCCGGCGCGTCGACGCAACAACCCGCTCGTAGTTCTCCGCGGCGTTGTCCACCCGGTCGATCTGCTGGAGGACCGACAGATAATCACTCGCGATCTGCACCGCGAAGGTCTGCTTGAACCGCTCGAACGAGTAAATCGAATACACAACATCCCGCTCGGCCTGCTTCAGCGGCTCCGCGACCACAAACTCTCCAGATCCACGCAGCAACGGAATCGACAGGCTTGTGTCGAAGCTGATCCCCGTCGAGCCCTCCCGAGAGCCGCTCAGCAGCTTGGCAAGATCCACCGCGAGCATCCCGAGGAACTGCGATCCGTTCTTGAAACGACGCGAGACCTGCAGCGAGTCTTGGTTCAGGATCCCGTTAGTCTCCGAACTCGCCCCGAGACTCGAGCTCACCGTCGTGTCCACGAACGAGGACCAGATCGATCGGAAGCTGTTCCGCTGGAGGTCCAGGCGCAACGCGGTCTGGTAGACGCTCTCCTTCTGAGATTGATACGACCGGCTGTTTGCCGCCGCGATCTCGAGCGCCTCGAGCAGTGTGATCCGCTCACCCCCGCCGACCACCGCGCGAGGATCACCCGCACGCTCCTCAAAGTAGCCCGGATCGGGCCATTGCTCGATCAACTCATCATCCCGCGACCCGGCGCTCGCCAGAACACTCGTAGGCAGACGCTGGTCCAGCAGAAGCCTCCGCCTCAGCGTGTCCTCCGCGGGCACGATCGTAAAGCCTTCCTCTGACCGCCCCATCGACGATCTCCAGGCGTCGTCGAGGATTTCACCCGCAACACTGTCCGCCTCGGATCGATACGACGAGGGTGTACGGCAACCGCCGGCGGCAACCAGCAACCCGACCGCACACACACCGATCAACACGCCTCGACGGGAAGCCAACGCCATGCTCAACCTACCAAAGCCACACGGGAGAGATCCAACCCGCATCGCTGCGGGACCACACCAATCATAGTGCGCACCCGCGTTCAGGTTGCGGATACGCCACCCAAACGCGCCCGATTCCGTATCAAATAGAGGACACCCAGAGACGCAATGCCATCGGGAAGCCCCCTGCAACAACCCGTGATTTCCGATACAATCAGTATTCTCGCAAGGCTCTCTAGCGGAAGGACGCACGATGCCAGACCTCAGCGTGGTCGTCGACGGGCTCAGACTCCCCAACCCCTTCATTATCGCCTCGGGCCCTCCCGGGACCAATGCGAATGTCATCGGCAAGGCCTTCGATGAGAACTGGGGCGCCGTCATCTGCAAAACCGTCTCCCTCGACGCCTCCAAGGTCGTGAATGTTGCCCCGCGCTACGCCCGCATGCGGGCCGAGGGTTCCAAAGAAGTCATCGGCTGGGAGAACATCGAGCTCATCTCCGACCGCTCCTTTGAGACCTGGGAGGACGAGTTCAAGAAGATCAAGGACCAGTATCCGGATCGCGTGCTGATCGCCTCCGTGATGGAAGAGTGCAACAAGAACGCGTGGACCGAGATCATCGAACGCTGCCAAGCCTGCGGCGTCGATGCCTTCGAGCTCAACTTCTCCTGCCCCCACGGCATGCCGGAACGCAAAATGGGATCCGCCATGGGACAGAACCCCGAACTCCTCGAAGAGGTCTGCTCGTGGGTCAAAGCCGCGACGAATCGACCCGTCTGGGCCAAGATGACCCCCAATATCACCCACATCGTTGACCCCGCACGAGCCGCGCTCAGGGGCGGCAGCACCGGCGTTGCCGCGATCAACACGATCCTCTCCGTCATGGGCATCAACCTCGACACCCTCCGACCGGAACCCACCGTTGAGGGCTACTCCGTTCCGGGTGGGTACTCCTGTAAAGCCGTCCGCCCCATCGCGCTGCGGATGGTGATGGAACTCGCACAGATGATGTACGGCAACGAGCTCGCAGAAGCAGAGTTCCCGGATCGGTCCATCTCCGCGATCGGGGGAGTCGAGTCGGGAGACGACGCCGCCCAGTTCATCCTCCTCGGCGCCTCAACCGTCCAGGTCTGCACAGGCGTCATGATCCACGGCTACTCCCTCGCGGGGCGTATGTGCGACGAACTCGGCCGCTTCATGGACAAACACGGCTTCAGCTCGATCGAGGACTTCCGAGGCCACGCGCTCAAGTTCTTCACCACACACGCGGATCTCGTGGCTCGACAGGCCCAGGCCAAGGCCGAGAAAAAACAAACGAAGGAAGGCATGGTCACCAAGGACACCGCTTGGGAGGGCGACAAGTTCGTCGAGCAATCCAGCAGGCTCGTCTCCAACGATGACGATTGATGCATCCGATCAGAAATGCGTCGGCTCACGCTTCAGAAGCCGCCCGCGTCCGATCGTCCCGACAAACTCGCCGTCGCGTGCCTGAACCTCCCCGCGCACAGTCACGATCGCTGCCCGGCCGGTCACCTCCCAGCCCTCGAAGGCGCTGTAATCCACCCTCGAATAGCTCGATTTGTGCGAGATCGTGTGCGTGCACTCGGGGTCATACACAACCAGATCCGCGTCCGCACCCACACGGATCGTGCCCTTCCGCGGCGCGAGCCCGAAGATCCTCGCCGCGTTCGTCGAGCACGCCGCGACCATCGTGTTCAGATCAATCCTGCCCGTCCGAACACCGAAGTGGTGGACCAGATCCACCCGCTCCTGCACCGAGGGGATGCCGTTGGGGATCTTCGTGAACGCGTCCCGCCCCATATCCTTCTGCCCATGAAAATCAAACGGCGCGTGGTCCGTCCCGATCGTCGAGACCGCCCCCGACCGGATCGCATTCCAGAGCGCCTCCTGATTTGGCTTCGCACGCAGCGGGGGAGACATCACATACTTCGCGCCCTCGAAGTTGCCGCGCTGCGCAGAGGTCTCGTCAAGCACCAGGTGCGGCGCAACCGCCTCAACCCACAGATTCACCCCGCGTAGTTGCGCAGCAACCGCCGCCCTCACCGCGGGCTCGCACGAAGTATGCACCGCATAAATATGCGCCCCCGTCAACTCCGCAAAGGTCGAGAGATGATGCACGCCCTCCGCCTCCACACACACCGGACGCGAAGGCTCATGGAACTCCGGGCCGGTCTTCCCCTCCGCGACCAGCTTCTTCTGCATCGCGTCGACCGCCTCCGCGTTCTCGCAATGCGCCGTGGTGATGACCCCCATCTCTTTGGCCATCTTCAGCAGCTCAAAGAGATCCGCATCGCTCAGATCCAAGGCCCCTTTGTACGCAAGAAACACCTTGAACGACGCGATCCCGTGCTCCCTGACAATCGCGCGGAGCTGCTCCTTCGCAAGCTCATCGAACCGCACGACCGCCATATGAAAGCTGTAATCGACCGCCGCGAGCGTCCTCGCTTTCTCGTTCCATTCATGAAACGCCGACAGCGGCTCATCGTCCGGCCCGGGACACACCATCTCGATCAGCGTCGTCGTCCCGCCCGCGAGCGCCGCCTTCGACGCAGACTCGTAGTCATCCTTCGCGTTCGTCCCCATGAACGGCAGGTGGATATGCACATGCGGGTCAATAAAACCCGGGAACACATACTTCCCGCCCGCGTCAACCACCTCGACATCATCCGAGCAATCTGATTCACTGATCGTCGGCTCGATCCGCGAGATCGTCTCGCCTTCACAGTAGATGTCGGCATGAAAATCATCCGTCGCGGTGATCACCCGCCCGTTCTTGATCAAGAGTGCCATCCGCGCCTCCTTACCCAGCCTCTGTAAACGCGATGTCGAGCACGCGGACCATGAACTCCACATCCTCCCGCGTGATGCACATCGGGGGCTTGATCCGCAGCACATTCCCGGACAATCCCCCCTTGCCGATCAGCAGCCCCAGATCCTTCGCCCGCTCAAAGACCGCCGCACACTTCGCGCCCGCGGGCGCCTTGGTCGTTCTGTCCTCCACAAGCTCGACCCCGAGCATCAATCCCTTGCCTCGCACATCCCCAATGCACGCATGCCGCTTCTGCAAATCCATCAGCCCATCCTTCAGGTAGCCCCCGATCTCGTGCGCACGCTGCTGGATGTTCTCCTCAAGGATCACATCGAGCGTCGCTTCGCACTGCGCCATCGAGACCGGATTCCCACCGAATGTATTGAAATGCAGTCGCTGGGCAAGAGCCTGCGCGATCTCCGGGCGGGTCACCACACCCCCGCACGGCGCCCCGTTGCCCATCCCCTTCGCCATCGTCACGATGTCCGGCGTCACCCCGTGATTCTCGAACCCCCAGAACGCCGTCCCCGTCCTTCCGAACCCGGTCTGGACCTCATCCGATATGCACACTCCGCCCGTGTTGCGGACGGACTTGTAGACATGCTCGAGATACCCGTCGGGCATCTCAACCGCTCCACCCACGCCCTGGATCGGCTCGGCGATGAACGCCGCGACCTTACCGGGCGTCGAGAACCGGATCACCTCGTCCACATCCGCCGCGTACTTCGCCCCGGCGTCCGGATCGCCGTACCCGAACGCTCCGCGGTACATATCCGGGCACCGCGCGTGATGAACCCCGAACCCCTGAGGCACCGGGGTTTTCCATGTATTGAGCGCCGTAAGCCCCATCGCGCTGGGCGACATCCCGTGATACGCGTTCCGCAGCGCAACGACATCAAAGCTCCCCGTAAACGCACGCGCCATCAGGATCGCCAGATCGTTCGCCTCACTCCCGGAGTTCGTGAAATAACACACGCTCAGCCCCGAGCCCTTCGGGAAAGTTGACGCGAGTTTTTTCGCGTAAGTCGCGATGTTCGGGTGCAGATAGATCGTCGTCGTATGCTGGAACCGCTCGTTCTGCTCACGGATCGCCTCGATCACCCTCGGGTGACAATGCCCGACCGATACAGTCACGATCCCCGCAAACCCATCCAGATACCGCCTGCCTGTTTCATCAAAGAGGTACTGCATCGCCCCCTCGACGATCATCACCGGCTCCTTGTAGTACATCAGGATCGCGGGCGACAAAAACTCCCGACGCATCGCGAGCACCTCCGCCTTCGTCGGGCCCGCATACGCCCTCGGCGAGTGATCAAACGCGGGAAGGTTTGGCGCGCGGAGTGTTTCAGACATCGGTGAGACTCTCATAAGTCTCCGGGCGTCGATCCCGGAAGAACTGCCAGGTGTTGCGGACATCGTTGATCATGTCCAGGTCCAGATCCGCGACGACCACCTCGTCGTCGTCACGAGACCCCTCGACCATGACCTGCCCGCGTGGGTTACAAAAATACGACTGCCCGTAAAAATGCCCGATATTCCAGGGCGCCTCGGTGCCCACACGATTGATCGCCCCAACATAGTACTGGTTCGCCACCGCGTGCGCAGGCTGCTCGAGCTTCCAGAGATACTCGCTCAACCCCGCAACCGTCGCCGACGGATTGAACACGATCTCCGCACCGTTCAGCCCGAGCGCCCGCGCCCCCTCCGGGAAGTGCCGGTCATAGCAGATGTACACACCGATCTTGCCGTACCTCGTGTCGAAGACCGGGTACCCCCCGTTGCCGGGCTTGAAGTAAAACTTCTCCCAGAACCCAGGCTGGCAGTGGGGGATGTGGTGCTTGCGGTACTTCCCGAGGTAGTTCCCCCGCTCGTCGATCACCGCCGCGGTGTTGTAGTACACCCCGGTCATCGCCAGCTCATAGATCGGCACCACCATCACCATCGCGTGCTTCTTTGCGAGATCCTGCATCAGCCGGATCGTCGGGCCATCGGGGATCGGCTCGGCGGTCTGGTACCACCGCGTCTCCTGCTCCGCGCAAAAATAAGGCCCGTAGAAGATCTCCTGCAGGCAGCACACATTCGCGCCCTTGCCCGCCGCCTCCTCGATCAAACCAACATGCTTGTCGATCATCGCCTTCTTGATCGCGCCGAGATCGTCCGAGCCCGGCAGCGCGTTGCTCGCCTGGATCAGTGCTGTTCGGGTCACCCTGGGCATCGCTCATCCTTTCAAACATCTATCCGCGTCGTCTTAAATCCACCGTCGGACTGTCACCCGCGACTTCGTGAAGAATCGCACGCCGTCCTCGCCGTTCGTGTGCAGATCCCCGAAGAACGAACGCTTCCAGCCCGCGAACGGGAACGCCGCCATCGGCGCGGGCACACCGACATTCACCCCGATCATCCCGGCCTGCACCGTCGTCTCAAAGCGGTGCGCCGCGTGCCCCGAATCCGTGAAGATCACCGACATATTGCCGTACTCAGAGCGGTTCACCATCGACACCGCATCGTCCAGCGACGCCGCACGCAAGATCGAAAGCACAGGACCGAAGATCTCCTCACGCACGATCCGCATCTCCGGGCTCGTCCGATCAAAGATCGTCGCCCCCACAAAGCACCCCGCGTCCGGCATCGGGGCACGCCGACCATCGACGAGCAACTCCGCCCCCTCCTCAATGCCCGATTCGATGTATTTCAGCACACGAGACCTGGAATCCTCGTCCTGCAGCGGCCCCATCTGCGTGTGCTTGTCGCACCCACGCCCAACCGTCATCCTCTCCGCCCGCTCGACAAGCGCGGGAACCAGCCAGCCCGCGGCCTCGCCAACCGCGACCACCACCGAACCCGCGAGGCACCGCTGCCCCGTATTCCCGAACGCCGACCCGAACACCCCGTCGATCGCCGCCTCGCGGTTCGCATCGGGCATGATGATCGAATAGTTCTTCGCCCCGCACATGCACTGCACCCGCTTGCCGCTCGCGCACCCCTTCGTGTAGATCGCCTCACCCGCTCGCGTGGATCCCACGAACGAAACCGCGCGGACATCCTCATGCGTGATCAATCGATCCACGACCTCCACGCCGCCGTGCACAAGATTCAGCACCCCCTCCGGGAACCCGGCCTCGTGCGCAAGCTCCATCGCCCGCACCGCCGACATCGGGTCCCGCTCCGAGGGCTTGAGCACAAAGGTATTCCCGCACGCCACCGCCATCGGCCACATCCATAGCGGGACCATCATCGGAAAGTTAAACGGCGTCACCCCCACGCACACACCGATCGGTAAACGATCCACCGAAGAATCGATCCCCACGCCCCCGTCGTCCTCCGTCCTACAGAACGAGGACGACACCGCGATCTGAGGCAGCGTCCGCCCCATCATCAGGATCGGCGCCCCGCACGCATGCTCGATACAGTCAATCCCGCGACGCACAGACCCGATCGCCTCGCCCGTTGTCTTGCCGTGCTCCTGCACGATCAGCTCAGCGAGCTCATCGACATGCTGCTCAAGCAAGAACTTGTACCGGAACAAGTACTGGATCCGATCGCCGACCGGCGTCCCCGACCACTTGGGAAACGCCGCAGCCGCCGCCGCGACCGCACGATCCGCCGCAGCAACATCGTCGATCGCCACCGACGAAACCAACTCGCCCGTCCCGGGATTGATGTTGGAACGACGCTTGCCCTCCGCAGGTGCCGTGGGCTTCCCCCCGATGATGTGCGAGAGCAGTGGGGCGGCTGATGAACTCATAAGTCTTCTCCATTGTCGGCCGCCTTCCCGGGCGGCCCGCAACACCCAGTATCCCACAACCCGCCCAACTCCGCAACCCCATCAGAGCAGATCCCCGCAACCCGGGTCGGAATTCCGAGTACAATCCGCGTCAGCGATTCCGCTGCGGGTCATCGTTCCACCCGCCGACCACTCGGCAGCCCCAAGGACAGCAATGCACACATCCCTCACCAAACGCGCCATCGCGTTCCTCGCTCTCGCAGCCTCTCCAGCCTTCGCGCAGGCAACCGCGTACATGACCAACAACGACCTCGCGAGCGCCGTCCAGTCCATCGCGTCGAGCCCCCACGCGAACGCGACCACCATCGGCGAGTCCCTCGGATCGAACCCGATCCACCTCATCACCCTCGCCGGCTCGATCGACTCCGCCGACGCCATGCCCGCCCTGCTCATCACCGCGGGTATCGACGCAGAGCATCTCGTCGGCACCGAGACCGCAACCCGCATCGCCCAGCAGATCCTCAGCGACCACGCAGACATCCTCGACCAGATGACCATCTACATCATCCCCCGAGCCAACCCGGACGGCGCCGCACGCAACCTCAAATCCCTCTCAATGGGCACACCCGGCAATGCCCGCTCCATCGACGAGGACCGCGACCGCGCAGCCGACGAGGACGGACCCGAGGATCTCAACAACGACGGCTACATCACCATGATGCGCCGCCTCAACCCGCCCATCAGCGATCCCGCAACCCACCTCGCCGACCCAGACGACACGCGACTCAGCATCACCCCCGACCCCAAAGAATCACAGCACCCAACCTTTACCCTCTACACAGAGGGCATCGACAACGACAACGACGGCTCCATCAACGTGGATGGTTTCGCGGGTGTCGACCTCAACAAAAACTTCATGCACCGCTGGCCCGAATACGACACCCACTCCGGCGCCTACCAGCTCTCCGAGCCCGAGTCCGCGGCCCTCGCAGAGTTCGTCCTCAACCACGACAACATCGTGATGGCAATCACCCTCGGGCAACACGACAACCTCATCAATCTCCCCGACGCCAAGGGCAAAGACATCACGGGCCGCGCCCCGCTCGGGATCGACGCCAAGGACCTCGACCTCTACAAGTTCGTCTCCGAGCGATTCAAAGAAACCACCGACCAGAAGACCGCACCCAAAGCCGACGACGCCGGCAGTTTCCACAGCTGGCTCTACGCCCAGCGAGGTCTTCCGAGCTTCGCAAGCGTCGTCTGGACACGCCCCGAGCCCGCGGGCGAGGACAAATCCAAAGCCGACGAGGCGCCGAAACCCAAGCCCGACGCGGAACACAACGGGCTCCACCCATCGCCCATCGGCGACATCAGCCAGGAAACCCTCGACGAACTCTCCGCCGCCTACGAAGCGATGACCGGCGAGAAAGTCGACGCGTCCATGCAAGCCTCCGTCACCCCAGAGATGATCGAGCGGTTCGCTGCGCAAGCAGGCATCGAGGTCCGCCGATATACCGCCCCACCCGAAGCGGAAGACACGCCCAAGCCCGACGACAATCCAAAGAAGAAAACCAAGTCCGAAGACGCCAAATGGCTCGAATACTTTGACTCCGCGGGCATCACCGGCTTCGTCGACTGGCAGCCCTACGAACACCCCACCCTCGGCTCTGTCGAGATCGGAGGCTTCCTCCCGCTCGCAAGAACCAACCCGCCCGCGTCAGACCTCGACGATCTCGCGACCAAACAGACCGCGTTTGTCCTCGACCTGGTCGAATCCAGACCCGAGATCACCATCACCGGGCCGGAGATCAAAGAGCTGGCAAATGGGCTCTACGACATCCGCCTCGCCATCACCAACACCGGGAAGCTCCCCACAACAACCCCGTTCGCCGAGAGCACCCGTTCTGTTCGCCCCGTCATCGTCCGCCTCTCCGCCACCGTCGACCAGATCCTCACCGGCAAACGCATCGACCGGTTCTGGACCCTCCCCGCCAACAACGGACGCGCCGACTACCACTGGATCATCCGCACGGACAACATCGCGAGCGAAACCATCGAGATCATCGATCCCCGCTTCGGCAACCACACACTCAAACTCGGGAACTAATCCATGCACAGCAATCGCAAATCAATCCGATCCAAGTGTGCCGCAGCGATCCTCACCCTCGCCGGGTTCTCATCATTCGCCCACGCACAGCAGCAGATCCCCTCGCGCGTCGATATCGCCTGGAACCGCTTCTACGACTACGACGAGGTCACACAGATCATCAAGGACCTCGTGAGCGCCTACCCCGAGCTCCTCACGCTCCAGTCGCTGGGCAAATCAGAGCAGGGCCGCGACATGTGGCTCATCACCCTCAACAACCCGGAAACAGGGCCCGCCGAAGAAAAACCCGCGATGTACATCGACGGCAATGTCCACGGCAACGAGATCCAAGCCACAGAGACTGTCCTCTACTCGATCTGGTACCTCACCAAATCCTTCGGCACCGTCGATCAACTCACCGAGCTCATCAACGACACCGCCTTCTACTTCCTCCCCACCCAGAACCCCGACGGGCGTGCCGAGTGGTTCGCCAACCCCAATACCCCGCACTCCGCACGAACCGGGCAACGCCCGACCGACAACGACTACGACGGACTCTTCGACGAAGACGGCCCCGAAGATCTCGATGGTGACGGCAGCATTACCCAGATGTGGAAGTTCGATCCCAACGGACGCTACCGACGCAACGAGCTCGACCCCCGCATCATCGAACGCGCACCCGACGGCATCCAGGGAACACTCTCCCGCCTCGGCTCCGAAGGCATCGACAACGACGGCGACGGGCTCATCAACGAAGACGGGCCGGGCGGCTATGACATGAACCGGAACTGGCCGAGCGACTGGCAGCCCAACCACATCCAATACGGCGCAGGGGAGTACCCATTCGACCGAAAGGAAACACGCGCCATCGCCGACTTCATCCTCACGCACCCCAACATCGCCGCCGGCCAGAGCTACCACAACGCCGGAGGCATGATCCTCCGCGGCCCGGGCGCCAACTACACCGAGAACCTCTACAACCGATCCGATAAAGCCGTCTACGACAAACTCGGGACCGCCGGCGAAGACCTCCTCCCGTTCTACAAATACTGGGTGATCTATGCCGATCTCTACACCGTCCACGGCGGGTTCATCAACTGGCTCGCCGAAGGGCTCGGCATCGTCTCCTTCACCAACGAGCTCTGGACAGACGACCGCATCTCGCCCGATCCGTCCCGCAAGTTCACCGACGACGAACGCATGCACTGGCAGGACCGCATGCTCTTCGGACAGACCTTCACCGACTACACCGAGTACGACCACCCCACCGAGGGCAAGGTCCTCATTGGCGGCGGCACCAAGTACTCCTCCCGCGTCACCCCGCCCTTCATGCTCGAGGAGGGCTGCCACCGCAACTTCGCGTTCACCATGTTCCACGCCTCCAACATGCCCAAGATCAGCTTCAAATGGATCGGCATCAAACAACTCGACCCCGATCTCTGGGAAGTCACCGTCGAGATCGAGAACGAGCACATCATCCCGACCCGTCTCTCCCTCGCCGCCACAAAGAATATCGGGCTCCCCGATCTGCTCACCCTCACCGGCCCCGATGTCGTCCTCTCCGGGATCGTCTCGGACCGCTCAGAGAAAACAATCAGCCCGGTCGAGCACCGCCCAAACATGATCTTCAACGACCGAGGAATCCCCGGCGAATCCACCTCCACCTTCCGCTTCATCGTTCGGGGAAGCGAAGGCCAGCCCGTTTCGCTCCGTTATCAGGCAGAAAAAGCACGCGACATCAGCCTGGAAACGCAACTCCGGGTCTCCGAAACCAACCCGAGCAAGTAACCGCAGCTTCAAGAAACTCACGCTCATCCAATCTGCTGACCACCCCCGAGGGATGGGAACCACTTGCACGCCCGATAAGCGATCCAAGTTTCTCAGCCTCCGGGGGTTTTCCTTCAACAATCTCGATGAACCCCGGGTCCAGACTCGCCGATAGACACCCCGGGAGACACACCGATGAACGCGCCAGATCCATCCTCATACAGCCTCGATCCAACCAACGAAGAGGATGCAGAGCTGATCAGCTATTTCATCAGCGAGCTCCCCGAGCGGATCCACTCCCTGCGCGAGGCATCCCTCGCCGGTGATGTCGAAAATATCCAGCGGATCGCCCACCAACTCAAGGGTGCCGCGCCGGGCTTCGGCTTCCCCGCGATCGGCTCCGCCGCCCGCGATCTCGAACTGGCCGCAATCGAGAACACCACCGGCTCAATCGAGAGCCTCAACGCCGAAATCAACGCCCTCATCAACCTCTGCCGGTCCTACGCCAAGGAGTCCTGAGAAGCGAATGCTCAACGCACAAGCTCCCAATCCCGGCTCCGCCCCGATGGTCCTCCTGATCGACGACTCAAAGTTCGTCCATCGGCTTCTGTCCACTCGCCTCCGATCTGAATCCATACAGATCCACGGCGAGTACGACGGTCAAGCCGGGTTCGACTACGCCATCAAGAACCCGCCCGCACTCATCATGCTCGACCTCGACATGCCCGTCATGGACGGCTTCGAGACCCTAAGAAAGCTCAAGGACCACCCGGACACAAAGGACATCCCCGTCATCATCCTCTCCGGGAAGAACTCCCCCCAGGACAAGGTCACCGCCTTCGAGCTCGGTGCCGTCGACTTCGTCACCAAGCCATTCGAGCTCACCGAGCTCCGCGCCCGCGTCCGTGTCTCGCTCCAGCTGCACACCGCCCTCCAGGTGCTCGCACAAAAAGCGATGATCGACGGGCTCTCCATGCTCTACAACAGGGCCCTCTTCGATCAACGCTGGGTCGAGGAGTTCGAGCGAGGACTCCGCCACAAGCACCCGCTCTCACTCGTCATGCTCGACATCGACAAGTTCAAGCAGATCAACGACAACTACGGGCACCCCGCGGGTGACGCGGTCATCACAGGAATCGCCAAGATCATCCTCGCTGAAGTCCGCAAAATGGATATCCCGTGCCGCTACGGCGGGGAGGAGTTCGCCATCATCCTCCCCGACACCGCCCCAAGCGACGCCTATAAAATCTGCGAACGCATCCGCACCCAGTGCGAAAACACCATCTGGCCCAACCACCCCGGACGCGCGGTAACCATCTCCATCGGCATCGCCGGAACCAGCGGCGAGATCTGCGACTCCGCCGAAGAATGGGTCCGAAAGGCGGACCAGAACCTCTACGCCGCCAAAGCAGGCGGAAACAACCGCATCCACCTCACCGACTTCACCGACGGCACCAACACATTCTCCCAAGCCGGCTGACCCGCGCCCCGGGCTCTATACTCCCCGATGCCCCATCAGCCCGACCCCCAACGCATCCAGAAGCTCGAGGAGACCGTTGCCCACAACGACCACCTCACCGCGGCCCTCAGCAGCGAAATCCACGAGCTCAACAAGACCGTTCTTCAGCTTGTCTCCCGACTCTCCCGACTCGAGTCCCGCCTCATCGATCTCAACTCCAAGCTCAACGACGATCCCGGGCAGGTCCCCCCTCCGCACAGCGCCGGCCCCGATATCCCCCGAGAACCGCTCTAACTCCGCCGCGTATACTCCCGCATGACCAGCAACCCGCGCATCAGGCGATCCCCCGCACACACCCTCGCTCTCATCGCCCTCGCACCTCTACTCACAGGGTGCGGAGCCGCACTCCAACGCCGCGTCGATGTCCACCAACCATCCGGCGCGGACAGCTCAATCGACGAACGCTTCGGACTCACCGCGGACGCCCAAGACCCCACGCAACGCGACAACGAACTCGGCTACGGCAGATGGAAAGCCAAGCCAGAACCCACCGGCACCGTCGACCCCCGATCCTCCACCCGCAGAGGCGAAACCTGGACGCCCGGGCAGTAGCGCAATCGACCCGCTATCCTTGCAGGACGCAGGAGACGCACCCATGACTGAACTCGCAGATCGCTACACAGAAGTCCGCCAGCGCGTCGCCGACGCCGCCCAAAGATCCGGACGCACCCCCGACTCCGTCTACCTCATCGCCGTCACCAAGTTCGCAGAACCGGAAGACATCCGCGAGCTCATCGAACTCGGGCACCGCGACTTCGGCGAAAACAAAGTCCAGCAGCTCGCCCAGCGGGCCTCCGTCATCGAAGAGTGGTTCGAACGCGTCCGCCGCACCCCCAGAGTCGCGGGCGAGCACAGCACCTTCGACCACACCAAGCCCGTCCGCTGGCACATGATCGGGCACCTCCAACGCAACAAGGCCCGGAAGATCGCCGACCTCGTCCGCCTCGTTCATTCCGTCGACTCCCTCCGCCTCGCCGAGGAACTCCAGACCATCGCAAACAAGATCGACCGCGAAGTCGAGGTCCTCATCCAGGTCAATGTCTCGGGAGAGGAATCCAAGTTCGGCGTCCCCATCCCCGCCGCCGGCGCCATCGCCGAGCAGATCGACACCATGATCAATGTCAAGGTCCGCGGACTCATGACCATGGCCCCCATCTCCGACAACCCCGAGCACTCCCGAAAATACTTCCGCCGATGCAAAGAGCTCTTCGATGAACTCCAGGCACAAGGCGTCGGCGAGGGACACTTCAACCTCCTCTCCATGGGCATGAGCAACGACTACGAAGTCGCCATCGAAGAAGGCGCCAACCTCGTCCGCGTCGGCACCTCCATCTTCGGCAGCAACCACGCGCACGAACACGAGCAGGTCGAAGTTGACACGCACTAGCACCATCCGAACGAGGCTGGACACACCCACCAAACCACGACAGTGGCCCCGCCCCCGAGCGACGCTCACTTCGATCGTGCAGTGGGGGGAGCGACACCCGAAACTCCTCACCACCCTCGCGCTCCTCGCACTCCTCACCCCCATCTGGGTCAGCATCGGCGACCACGGCTTCAACGGACGCTCCGACGCACGCTACGCGGTCGTCTCCATGAACATGGCCCAGTCCGGCGACTGGCTCGTCCCACAGTACCTCGGGAAGGTCCACCTGACCAAACCCCCCCTTGTCTATTGGACCGAATCGCTCTCGATACGCATCCTCGGGCACTCCCTCTTCGCCGTCCGTCTCCCCTCCGCAATCGCAGGATCCCTCACGCTCATCCTGCTCTTCTTCTTCGCAAAATATCTACACCGACCACGCACCGCCCTGCTCGCTGTCGGGCTCTACGCCATCATGCCCCTCACCATCATCCCCGCGAGGATGACCGTCACCGACAGCACCGTCAACCTCTGCTGGACCGCCATCCTCTTCACCGGATTCCTCGCCAAGCAGCACCCCGAGCAACGCCGCTGGAAGCCATTGTTCTGGATCGCCGCCGCGATCGGCTTCCTCGCCAAGGGACCGGTCCTCTACATCCCGATCGGAATCGTCGGGCTCTGGTGGTTCCTCGCCGGCTCCAGATCATTCCGACTCAAACCCACCGCCTCTTTCTTCGGCTGCCTCCTCCTCGCCATGCTCCCAACCCTGACATGGGCCGCCGCCGTCTGCATCGCCCAGCCCGCCGCCGTCGAAATCTGGTGGCACGAGACCTTTGATCGCGTGGTCGGCCAGGGCGACCACACCCGACCACTCTGGTTCTTCATCCCGATCCTCTTCGCCGGTTGTTTCCCCGCCAGCGCCATGCTCCTCCTCCCGGGATACAACCTCTCCTGGAAGAGAGCACTCCACAATGTCACCTCGGGATCACTCGTAGGCTTCCTCGGATGGGCCGTCCTCATCCCCTTCCTCGTCTTCTCCCTCTTCTCTGGCAAACTCCCCAGCTACATCATGCCCATCTGCGCACCGCTCGCACTTCTCAGCGCCATCATGCTCGAGTCCTGGTTCACGCACAACAAACCCGCATCCGAAAAAGGCCGACGCCTCCCCGAGATCCGATACGGGCTCTGTATCGGCACCCTCCTCTTCGCCATCACCACCGCGATCACCATCCTGCTCACCTACGGCCCCAAAGGCATGACATGGGTCCTCCCCCTCGCCATCCCGTCGATCGCCGCCATCGCACTCGTGCTCGCATGGAAGACCCGCCGCAACCGCTTGCCCGCGCTCGCGATCTTCATCGCTGCCTGGATCGCCGGCTGGCTCGGGCTCGAAGAACTCGAAGATGTCACCCTCGCACAGATGAGCTACCTCAGCATCGCACAGGAAACCTTCGGCGAACAAGGCTGGACCGGACGCACCGCCGTCTACCGCCTCGATGACGGCATCATCAACTGGGACCGCGCCAACGGACTCGAACACTACAAAGCCCCCGCCGAACTCCTCAACTCCATACAGAGCTCCCCAAGCGAACCGATCCTCGTCCTGACTACAGCCACAGAATGGGACAAGCTCTCGAAGACTGCTCCCGATCTCTACACCCAGAGCCGCATCGCCGCCGACTGGCACCAATGGCCCGGCGCACCGGCACGGTACCTCGTCGTCATCGACCCAGCGAACCCACCGCCAGCGCAGCCATAGCCACACGCTGATACAAAACGAAACTTCTCTCGGTCAGGAATGCACGCCCATGCTGCTCGCGAGCAGCGCCAGCGCACCGCCACGCCCACGCGTCCCCATCATCTGCTCCTGCAGATGACGCCCGGGACACGCAGTGCTCGCCAACTCGCGGTGCGTGTAGACATTGCGGATCGGGATATTGAACCGAGCCATCTCGTGCGCAAGAAGCCGGTTCAGCGACTCCATCGCGCTCGCGGTCGGACGGATGTTCTCGTAGTTCCCGAACATCACCACCCCGATGTTATTGGGGTTCTGGTCCTTCACATGCGCCCCCTGGAGTACCAGAGGCCTCGCCTCCCACACACGCCCGGACGGATCAATCGCGTAGTGGTACCCGATGTCCGCCCACCCGTTACCAAGGTGCCCCTTGCGGATCGCCGTCAGCCGACGCACCGAATCGCCGTACGCCCCGGAGGGTGCCGGGCTGATCGCGTCATGATGCACCGTGATCCGACGCACCGACCCCATCGGGTCCGCGAGCCAAAGGCGCGGCTCGCCCGTCGTCCACTTCGATCGCGGGATCACAAACGACGGTATCCGCTCCAGTGACGATTCCGCAACCGAGCCCATCGATCCACCACCGGATGTGGAAGGCGTGTAGATCGGTGCAGGACGCGCTGTTTTGAGCACCGGATCAGAAGCGATCGGATCACCAAGCTTCGCGCCGAGCTGCCGTTTTCGCCGTTCAGACGCAGAAGCGCACCCGCCGAGCCCGCTCAGCGTGCCGCTCGCCAGAAGCAGAGCACCAAGCCCCGCGCCGGTGCGGAGCGCCTGACGCCGCGAAACCTCACCCCGCGATGATCTGGAATCCGCCATACCCAAATCTCCTGAAGAACGAGCCAACTGTAGTGCCAATATACCCAGTATCGGCAAACCACCCCCGCACGGTTCAATCCTACGGCGGGCTACACCCCAAAGCCGCCCCCAATCCCCTTCCAGCCCAAACACGCTCAGTTTGTGGATGATTCACGACATCACGCACCAATTTTCAGTTACACACCGCCCGCCTACCATCCCGTTTACCCGAACACAGCCAAGGATACGAACATGTTCCAGCCCGAAGCCGCCCCTGAGATCGCAGAAGCGGCACAGACCCCCGCCCCCGCCAATCCCGTCACCGCCGGATTCGGCGAGTTCGTATCCCGCGCAGCCGATGGCGATTTCAGCCCCGACACCTGGATCCTCCTCTGGAAATCCGCGGGGCAGCCCATCCTCCTCGCCCTTGTTCTCATTATCGCGGTCTTCTTCGCCGCCGGCTGGGCCCGACGCATCGTCCAACGCGCCGCGGTCAGAGCCAAGGTGGAGATCACCCTCGCCCGCTTCCTCGCCAACATCGCACGCTACGCGGTCCTGATCGCGGGCGCTATCGCCATCCTCGGCACACTCGGCATCGAAACCACCTCGTTCGCCGCCGTCCTCGCCGCCGCCGGATTTGCCATCGGCATGGCCCTCTCAGGCACACTCGGCAATGTCGCCGCCGGAGTCATGCTTCTGCTCTTCCGCCCGATGAAAGTGGGGGATACGGTCACCGCCGGGGGCGTCACCGGGAAAATCTACGAGATCGGGCTCTTCGCCACCGTCTTCGACACCCCCGACAACCGACGCCTCATCGTCCCCAACTCCACCATCTTCGATTCCACCATCGAGAATGTCACCTTCCACAGCACCCGTCGCGTCGATGTCACCGTCGGCACCGACTACGCCGCGGACCTCGACCAGACCCGCCAAGTCCTCCTCGCCGCAGCCAACGCATGCACGGGCAGCCGGACCGATCCCGCTCCCGCCGTCGCCCTCACCGGTCTCGGCGGCTCCTCCATCGACTGGGTCGTCCGCGTCTGGGTCGATGCCAAGGACTACTGGGATGTCAAAGACCGCCTCACCCGCGATATCAAGTACGCCCTCGACGAAGCAAACATCTCCATCCCCTTCCCCCAGATGGACCTCCACATCCCCAAGGGCATCAAACAAACCTAACCCTCGCCCCGCCGAACCCGATCGAGCCACCTCGCCCAGATCGACAGCACAAGCATCATGTACAGCCGCTGCGAGTGATCCCGCCCGTGCCACGGGTCGATCGACTTCTCACCGGCCGCATCATGCTCGCGCATCATCGTGCGCACAAACCCCATATCGATCTCCACCCCCGCATCCCCGAGCCCCGGGAACGGATCACGGGAGTTCATATGGTCATGCAGCAACTGCCGCATCCCGCCGTAGTCCGACCGAAACCACTCCCCAACCGGGATCGCGAACCCCTGCTTGGGACGATCAACAATCGAATCCGGCAGATACAAACGCGCCACATCGCGGAGCATCCCCTTCGGCGTGTACCGCCAAAGAAACTGCCCGTTGTTGATCAACTTCGATTTCAACTGCAGCGCCGCCCAAAGCACCCGCCGATCAAGGAACGGCGATCGCGTCTCGACCCCCGCCATCATCGAAGCGAGATCAACCTTCCGCAGATAATCGCTCGGCAGCATAAAATCGAGATCATCCAGTGCCGCCTCCCAGGGCTCATCCTCAGCATCCCACCACGGATACCGGTACCGAGTACGACCGAGCAAACGCTTTGCATCGCTCGGCGGAAAAATCCCGAGCAACACCTCGTAACTCCCACGACGAACCGCTTCGAGCATCCGCGAGCCCTTCTCCCCACGCGAAACCGCAGAACGACGCGGAAACACACAGGTCGGACACAGATACCCAAGCAGCCCCGGGATCGCAAGCAGTCCGATCCATCGCGCCGCGAAGTGCCGCTGATACCCAACAAACAACTCGTCCCCGCCGTCCCCCGTCAGCAGGACCCCCGCGTGTTCCCTCGCCGCTCGACACGCCCAGAATGTCGGCAGCAATGAAGAATCCCCGAACGGGATCCCCGCAAGCTCGATCATCGTGACCAGATCCTCCGCCGCGTTCTCCTGCGTATCCACAACAACATGCTCAGTGCCAAGGTGCTCCGCGACACGCTGCGCATGGACTGATTCGTCGTACCGCGCATCAGGCATCCGCACCGTGATCGTTCGCACCCTCCCCGTTGCCTGCTGCGCATACGCCGAGACCAACGACGAATCGATCCCCCCTGAAAGCAAACACGCCACCGGCACATCCGCCTCCAGCCGCTCCTCGACCCGCTCCCGGAGCAATCGATCGAGTTCGTCCCGATTCCGACGACGCAAGACCCTGGGGATCGGCTCGTCCGGCGTGCTTTGCTCCTCCGCGCCCGAAGCACGGATCCAAGCCGACTGCCGGGGGGGCAGCGACCCCATCCCACGCATCGGCCCGCGCCCCAACGCATGCCCGAAGGTTGCCCAGGTCGCGACCGACCCCGCATCTGCCGTCAATCGATCGAGCGCTGCCGCAGCCCCGCCCGCATTGCTCCCCAGCACCAGCAGCGTGTTTCCCGAATCCTGCTCCGAGCCCGAAGGCAACGCAGAATACAACGGCTTCTGCCCAAAGAAATCACGCCCGCACCACACCGACCCATCCGTCCGGTCCCACCCGATCACCGCGAACATCGAAGCATCTGCGACCCGCTCATCCCAACCCGCGCCCCATTCCCGCCACCCATGCACCAAAACCTCGGTATCCGAGTGATCCGTCGAAAACACATACCCCGCATCCTCAAGCTCCGCCCGCAGTTCCCGATGGTTGTAGATGCACCCGTTAAACACCACCGCCACGATCGGCAGCCCCGGCGCCACCTCGCTCGCAACAATCGGCGTCTCCCCGGGCTGATAGGTCAGATCCGCCCGCAGCCGCTCCCCGTCGTGCACCATCGGCTGGTACCCGCCCGCATGATCGATAATGCTCAGCCGACGATGCACAAGCGCGACATCCACAACCGTGCCATCGTCCCGCATCGCCCGATCCCGGAACCGCCCCTGCCCGTCCGGCCCACGGTGCCTGATCGACTCGTCCAGCACATCAAGCCACACCTCGGGGATCGCCTCCAGGTGCGTCGGTGGGGGACCATCGCCCGCTTTATGGATCCTGATCACCCCCGCGATCCCGCACATCAGGGCGTCCCCCCGCGATCACGGAAAGTCCCCGTGCGATAGCCCCAGATCGTGTGCAGAACACGCGTGACAACCATCGCACACAGGAACGCCCAGACAAAGGCCCAGTCCGGCCTGATCTTCCCGAAGTGCTGCAGCGCCCAGGTCCCGCTGATCGCCATCAACGCAAAGATCGGGACAAGCGCGATCCGCTCCGCCTGCACCATCGCGACATCCACCCAGAACTTCCGCTTCTTCTCAGGCTGCGCATCCTCCGCCGCATCCTCGACCGAGCCACTCGGGCGCCAGTGGTTCGCGACCCAGTGCAGCCCGAAGTACATCAGGATATCGATCGTCGTATCGATCACATACGCGAGCACTGAAATCAAAAGCTTGTGCTCGTGCCCAATGAATCCGGAGATCACCATCACCGGATACTTCGCGAGCGTGATCGACACCACCCCCGCAACGAACACATTGACATTGATATTCACCACACGCTTTCGCTGATACAGCTTGAACGCGCGTCCCGGCATGTGGCCCCTCAGTGATCCCGCCGAACAACCGCGTCCGCGAGCACCCGCAGCATCGACGACCCCGCGTTCTCGCCCACCATATCAAGCGAACGCTTCGCCTCATCGACCAGCGACCCCGCCCTCACCCGCGCCGCCTCAATCGAGCCCGTCGAGCGGATCGCTTCGAGCAGCCGCCCGGTCGCCGACGCGTCCCCGCCCGCGATCGACCGGATCCATCCGAGTGATTGCCCCCGTCGCTCCCCGCCCAGCGCACCGAGATGATGGATCACCGGGTAGGTCAACTTCCCCTTCTCGAGGTCCTTCCCGACCGACTTCCCGACGACCTCCTCGGTCCCCGTGAGATCAAGCACATCATCTTGGATCTGGAACGCAACCCCCATGCTCCGCCCGTACGCCCGCAGCGCGCCCACCACCGGATCGTCCCCTCGGCCAAACCCCAGTGAGCACAACGCCCCGAGTTCGCACGAGGCCCCGATCAAAGCCGCCGTCTTCCGCTCCAGGATCTCGAAGTAAGTCCCCTCGTCGAGCGAGAGATTCTCACGATTGTGCAGCTGCAGCAGCTCGCCCGTGCACATCACCGCCGACGCGTTGCCCACGATCCGCGACGGCACAGGAGACTCCAGCGAAGAGCACAACGCATACGCCGACGCGATCAGATAATCCCCGAGGATCACCGCCGCCTCGTTCCCACGCAGCTCGTTGAGCGTCTTCCCCCGCCGACGGATCTCCGCCTCGTCGAGCACATCATCGTGCACGAGTGTTGCCATATGTACCATCTCGCACACCGCACCCGCGATCACATGCGCCCTGCTCCCGAACTCTCCATCCGGATCCGCCACCGCTCCGCACAGCATCACCAGCGTCGGACGCAGCATCTTCCCCCGGTACCGCTCGACATGCGCGCACATCGCGTCCACAGGAAGCAGGTCCGATGCCAGCTGCTCGCCGAACACCCGCTCAACCTCAACCAACGAATCCGCGATCCGCCCCTGCAGTTCGATCAGATCCTCAGGGATGTCCAGCACGCCCCGCATGGGAAACCACCGATCTCAATCAAAGGCCGAGATGTAGCAAATAAACGCCGGGTCCGCCGCACCCTCGAGGGTGGGGGTGTAGACGCCGTCCCCCTCCCCATCCTCATCCTCGCCCTCCCAGTACACATTCACATTTTTGAACCCCGCCTCGTGCAACAGCTCACGCAACTCAGGCAGTGTCCACAAACGCCAGTGATACTCGAAGGCCGTCTTGATCTTCGTCTTGTCCGGGAACTTGAAATGGATCCGCGCCACCATCTCCCCCGTGATTGGGTTGTACTTGTGCTGGTCCCACACATATACAAACCGCTTGCCCGGGCCCTCGTCGATCTCCTTCTCTTCCTCCTGCTCAGCCATCGACTCCGACCCGCCGTAGTGATCCAGAAAGAACACCCCGTCCTCGCCGATGCTCTCATGCACCGCACGGAAATACGCCCGCAGTTCGTCCCGTGTCTTGAACAACCAGTAGCTGAAGTTCATCGCAAGCACACAGTCCGCCCCCGATGCGTCCCCCGGCTCAAGCACATCGCGGTTAATCAGCTGGATCCGCGCCTGCTGATCCGCGCTCAACGGCTCCACATGGTGCTCCACCCCCCAATCCAGCGTCGGCTGATCAATATCCAACCCGATCGCCCGATTCGTGCTCCGCCGCCGGATCCACTCCGTCGACGAGTTGCCCGTGCCACAGAAATCCTCCCGCAGCAACACCGCCTTGCGCCCGCGCAGTCGCTCGAACTCCGCATCGATGAAGTCGATCTCGGCCTCGACATTCTGCACCGCAAGCTGATACAGCTCATGCTTGCTCACGGTCGTCGCCGACCACGCGCCGCTCTTGGCGGCCTTCGCCGCCGCCTTCTCATTCAACTTCTGCTTACGAGAACTCATCGTTGCTGAACCCATAGCCTGCCGGTCCGATCATGCTCAGAGGAAGGGCCCCTGACGCGTCCACACGCCACGACCGCCCAAGCGAGCAGCGAATCCTAGTGACACCCCCGCCCGCTGTCTCATCAAGAACCCAAAGTCTATACTCATCGCTCATCACCGGAGGACTGATCTGATGCAGCTGACAATGGTAGGGACTGGGTATGTTGGGCTCGTCACGGGCGTCTGTTTCGCCAACACCGGCAACGATGTCACATGCCTCGATGTCGACCCCGAAAAAATCGCCAAGCTCGAGCAGGACATCTGCCCGATCTACGAACCCGGGCTCACCGACCTCATGATCAAAAACCGCCAGGCGGGCCGCCTCAAATACACCCTCGACAAGACCGAGGCCTACGCCAACGCCGACATGATCTTCATCTGCGTCGGCACACCCTCCGACGACAAAGGACACTCCGACCTCTCCTATGTCGACCAGGCAGCCGACGACATCGCCAAGGTCATCAAGGACCTCGGGCCAGGACAACGCTCAAAGATCATCGTGGTCAAATCCACTGTCCCCGTCGGCACAACCTTCCGCGTACGCGACCGCATCCGCGCAATCGTCGGCAGCCTCCCCTTCCATGTCGCTGACAACCCCGAGTTCCTCAAAGAAGGCGACGCCATCATCGACTTCAACAAGCCCGACCGCGTCGTCGTCGGCGTCGACTCCGAAGAAGTCGGAGAAGTCTTCAAAGACCTATACGACCCCTTCGTACGAAACGGGCACCCCATCTTCATCATGGATATCCTCTCCGCCGAAATGGTCAAATACGCCTCCAACAACTTCCTCGCAACCAAAATCTCCTTCATCAACGAGATGGCCAACCTCTGCGAGGCCTACGGCGCCAACATCAACCGTGTCCGCGAGGGCATGTGCTCCGACTCACGCATCGGGCACGCCTTCCTCTATCCGGGGCTCGGCTACGGCGGTTCCTGCTTCCCCAAGGACACCCTCGCCTGCATCATGATGGGCGATAAAGCAGGCGTCAACATGCAGGTCTCCAACGCGGTCCACGGCACCAACGAACGACAACGCAACCTCTTCTTCAACAAAATCATCAACCACTTCGGCGGTGAGTCCGGGCTCCAAGGCAAAACCATCGCCTTCTGGGGGCTTGCCTTCAAACCACGCACCGACGACATCCGAAAAGCCCCCGCCCTCACCCTCGTCCGCAAAGCACTCGGCTACGGCGTCACCTGCAAGGGCTACGACCCCGTCGCCGCCGACAATGTCACCAAGGAACTGGGCGACACCATCCAGATCCACGACAACATGTACGAATGCGCCAAGGGTGCCGACGCCCTCGTCATCTCCACCGACTGGGCGGAGTTCAAGAGCCCCGACTTCAACAAGCTCGCCAAAGCCATGAACACAAAGGTCATCTTCGACGGGCGAAACCTCTACCGCCGTCAGCACCTCGACGAGCTCGGATTCCACTACTACTCCGTAGGCCGCGCCCCCGTCAAACCGGTATAAAATCCGCCATGCCCAACCCAACGGACGATCGAGGCAACCCATGCTCCATCGCTGGCCTCTCCGCCAAACAGGTCGGTTGGCGTGCCCTCGGACTCCCCTCGGTCACCCCCGACCCTGTTCTGAAAGAGGAACAGAAGCGAACCGCCGGGATCGAGATCGCCGTGGCCATCGTCGGCGGCCTCGTGGGCTGGGTCCTCTGGTCCATCGCCGTCTCGCCCCTCACCCGCCCCAAGCTCGGCGTGCTCCTCGATCTTGTTGCGCAGACAACATGGTGTGTCATCGTCGCGATGATCTTCTGGTACATCCTGCTCAATCGGATCCGTCGAGAACGCTTCCCCCGCATCGCCGAGATCTACCTCTCCGCAGGAAACTGCGCATCCTGCGGCTACAAGCTCCACGGACTTGCCCCCGAACCCGACAGCTGCATCCTCTGCCCCGAATGCAACGCCGCATGGAAGCAAACACGCATCGGCTCTCAAGTCGAATCCTGATATACTCGGACATGCCGACCGCCACCGAGCCCATCACCCAAGCCGACTGGCTCGACCTCGTCCAAACCCTCCCCAACGCCTCCATCGATCTCTTCTACACCGACCCGCCCTTCAATACCGGCAAATCTCAGTCCGCCGCCGCCGGCTCCTACGACGACTCCTGGCCATCCACCGCCGATTGGCTCGACTGGTTCCGCGTGCGCATCACCGCCACCCTCCCCAAACTCAAGCCCACCGCCAATATCCTCATCCACACCGACTGGCGCACAACCCACCATGTCCGCCTCCTCCTCGACCAACTCCTCGGCGAGGACCGCTTCGTCAACCACCTCATCTGGTCCTACGGGCTCGGCGGCTCCTCCCCACGCCGCTTCGCACGCAAACACGACGACATCC
>JAGQOC010000201.1 GCA_020427745.1 Phycisphaerales bacterium
CGCGGGCGCTCGCTCGCTCCAGCGTCTCTCTGCAATCCGTCGTCAGCCACTTCACCGAACCCGCGAGATCCGCGTGACCCGGGCGAGGACGGTAGACCGGGGGCGTGCGTTCCAGATCATCCAGACGCGAATCGCGGTTCTTGACGACGAGTGTGATCGGCGCGCCGATGGATTTGCCGCGCCGGACACCGGTGAGGATCTCGACGGTGTCAGTCTCGAGCTTCTGGCGTCCGCCACGCCCGTAGCCCCCCTGCCGGCGGAGCAGCTCGCGGTTGATGACCTCGGTGTCGATGCTCACCCCCGCGGGCACCCCGAGCACGGTCGCGACGAGCGCGGGCCCGTGCGATTCACCGGCGGTCTGATAAGCAAGTCTGTTCGGCGGGATCGGCATAAGGCTCCAATCGTCCCTTTGGGCTACTCAGTTCGGAGTATATCGAGGATATTGGACGATTGATCCGTCCACGCGGGCTTCGGGCTCGGGATGGAGATGATCTCGACAAACCCCGCGTTGATTGATTCGCGGATATGGGCCTCATCGTTGGTCATCGCGACCCAGATCGAGTCGTAGCGTTTGGAGTCCGCCGCCCGCTCGCGTCCGAGGAAATCCTCGCAGACCATCGTCCGCACACCTGCCCGCTGCCCGATCGCGAAGCAGATCGGCAGCAGATCCAGATGCCGGTTGGTGATGTGCATCAGGATCACACCGCCCGGGTTCAGCCGCTGCTGATAGAGCGACATCGCTTCGACGGTCAGCAGATGCACCGGGATCGCGTCGGAGCTGAACGCGTCAATCACGAGCAGATCAAAGCCGGGCTCGCCCGCGAGCACCGATCGTTCGAGCTCCACGCGCCCATCGCCAAGCCGGATCTGCACATCCGCGGCTGAGTCGTTCAGATAGGTAAACAACGACGGGTCCGCCGCGATCCGGGCAACCGCCGGGTCGATCTCAAAGAAAATGAACTCGTCGCCCGGGCGCCCGTACGCCGCCATCGCGCCGCTTCCGAGCCCGACCAATCCGACACGCCGCGGCTGGTCGCTTCCCTCCGCGTCCTCCATCTGGACGAACAGTCGACCGATCGGACCGTCGTAGTGGTAATAGGTCAGCGGGAGTATGACGAGCGGCCCGTCCATGAGCTGCACGCCGTGTGTTGTCGTGCCGTGCATGAGCGTGTGCAGCGTCGAGACGGCGTCCGACTGCCGGTCCTTGAAGCGCGTCTTCGTCTCGATCACCTCGTGGATGCCGTAGAAAGTCCTCGCACGGTGGATGATCGTCGGATCCCCCAGATCGCGGACGATGAGCGAACCGAGCAGCACCGCGAGGACGGACGCGCACGCGACGCCGTCTCTCCACGACATGTAGGTCAGCACAGCGGGCCCTACAACGATCGCTGCGAGCAGCAACCCCGCACCAAACCCCTCGCCGGTGTCCATCTTGAGCACGCCACGCGCGAGCTCGACCCCGAGGATGCACGCGAGCGCGAGAATCGGCATCAAGATACGCAGTCGACCGCGTTTCTTGCCCTCGGTGAGCGTCGGCAGCGTCGCCGCAGCGGCAACGAGCGCGAGGTGGTACTCGAACGGCCCGACAAACAACAGCGGCGCGACCACCGCGATGAACACGCCCCCGAGCGCCCCACCCACCGAGAGCATGAGGTAATACTCCGTGAGGTGCGATGCGTTGGGCTTGAGGGTCGCGAGCCGAGCGTGCGCGTACATCCCCACCGCGCCGAGGAGCAGGAGCTGGATCCCAAGGTTCCACACGAGCGGGGCCCCGGCGTGTTGGTCCTCGGAGAGGATGAGCAGCACCATCGCCGCCATCAACACCAGCAGCATCGGACGCCCGCCCCACCGGACCACGCCGGTCATACCGAACGAGAACGCGATGATCATCGTGAGCAGATAGATCGCCAACGGGATCACCCACAGCAGCGGGAACGCGGCGATATCCGTCGTGATGTAGCTCGTCACCCCGAGCAGCATGCAGCTCGGCACGAACGCGAGGAAGACCCACAGCCCACGCCGCTTCCAGCCCACCCGCTCATCGGTGGCAACGGAGACCTTCGCTGGCTCGGACGGTACCGATCGTTTGGACTGCAAGGCCGCGAACACGGAGAGCACACTGAACACCGCCAGCCCCATCAGCCAGTTGCTCCGCTGGGCGCTGAGCCCGAACGACCGCTCGATCACCAGCGGATAGGCAAGCAGCCCGATCAGGCTCCCCGCGTTGCTCGCGGCGTACAAAAAATACGGATCGTGCGCACGCGGGTGATCCGTCCGCGCGAACCAGCCCTGCAAAAGCGGACCGGCGCTCGCGATCGCGAAGAACGGCAAACCCGAAACCAACAACAGCTGCCCGAGAAGCCAGGGCACCGGGAACGCCGACCCGCCCGGCGGAGCCGTCGGCGCTTCGAACATCACCCCCGCGATGATCGCGCCCGCGAGCACGAGCGTGTGGGTTGCGATCTGCCAGCGCCGGGTGAGGCGTGTGAGCAGGAGATGGGCGTAGAGGTATCCGAGCAGCAGCACGCACTGATAGAACAGCATGCAGGTCGTCCAGACACCGGATCCGCCGCCGAAGATCGGCAGGAGCGTCTTGGCGACCATCGGCTGGACCGCGAAAAGCAGCGCGGCGGAGAGAAAAACCGTGAATGTAAAGAGCGCAACCATGCGGATCCAGCCAGGGGTTCGGAGCGGGTGAATCCACTAGGATAGGGAGCCCAGACCCCGAGCACCCGAGCGGAACGAGTTGCGATGAAACCCACCGATGATGTCTGTCTCTGCTTCCATGTCCCTCTGGACAAAATCCGTGGCTACCTCAAACGCGAGGACCCGCCCGTCGCGTCGCTGATCTCCGAGTGCCTCGGCGCGGGAACCGGCTGCGGCTGGTGCGTGCCGTACCTCAAACAACTCCACGCCCAGCACCAGGCTGGACAGCTCCCCACCATCGAGGGATCCACCGAGGACTACCAGAACGGTCGGCTCCGCTTCCGCAGGGACGGCTCGCGCGTGGACCCGCCCGAGACAGACACCCAATAAAAAAACCGGGCTTCGCCCGGTGAGAGAATCAGTGCTCCGTTGGTTTCGGCACCCGATACATCGGAAGCATGTCCAGCGGGAACGCGGGGTCCGTGAGCGGACGCAACGCCATCGCGAGCAGCGCAAGCTCGTCATCGTCTCCCGCGATCCGGTTCATCCGCAGCTGTCTGCAGCCCGTGCAACGGTGGACGATCGCCCACTCGCCGTCCGTCCTCGCCGCGATCGAGACCGGCTCCATCGGCTGGTTACAGACAGAACGACGATCGCCGACGAGGTCGTCAACATGGCGCGACCACAGACACACCGGGCAGTGGTTGCGTTGCTTGGTTCCGAACGATTGATAGGGGATGTGCGCCTTGCAGTGCACACAGGAGAATCCGCCCTTGTTCTGGGCGTTTCGGTCGTGATGTTTCAATGGAAAATCCTTGTCGTGCCCCGGCGCACTCGGCGCATCAGGGCAGCACCATGCCGCGGCAACAGACACCGACGGCGGAGGGGTGAGCAACGATCGGATTTCAGACAATGGCAGTCGTCATAGGCCCGGAGTCTATCGACTCTGAACGACGCACGCAACAAAAAACACCCGGTGTTTTGCCGGGTGTTGTGCGATTCTTTGGTGGGCCGGATTATTCCTCGCCATCCTCGAGCGTCCGCAACGAGAGCCCGAAGTTGGTGAGCTTCTCGTGGACCTCGACGAGCGAGGTCGACCCAAAGTTCTTGACACCCATGAGCTCCGCCTCCGTGTGCGAGCACAGGTCCCCGATGGACTGGATATTGAGCATCTGCAGCGCCTTGCGTGCCCGCACGGAGAGCTGGAGCTCGCTGACGGGCTTGCCGAGCAGTTGCTCCTTGCCGGTGCCCTTGAGCTTCTCGAGGATCTGGCGACGCGCGACGCGGTGGGCGTCCTCGTGCCCCTGACCAAGACGCAGGTTCTTCGCCTCGAGCATGACCTTGATCTCTTCGAGCGAGGACTCGCCGAAGTTCTTGTAGCTCATCAGCTCGGTCTCGTTGATACGGATCAGATCGCCCAGCGTACGGATGTTCATCTTCTTGAGGCAGGTCCGCGCACGCACCGTCAGCTCGAAATCCGTCACCGGTGTGTCGAGCAGCGCACGACGCTTGAGCACATCACGCTCGTTCTCCTCCTCAACCACCATCCCCTTGGACGCGACAACATCCTTCATAAACAAACGGGCGCGGGCGTGGTTCGGGTTGGTGTCCAGGATCTGACGCAGGCAACGCTCCGCCCGGACATAGTTGCCCCGGTCCTCGTAGAGCACCGCGAGGTTCATCAACGCGTTGATCGGTGCCGGTGCGAACTCGCACACACGCTCGTAGAGCGCGAGCGCCTCGTCCTCCTCGCCCGAGAGATCGAGCTGGTAGGCGAGCTGGAACATCACGCCCGTGTTCATCGGGTCACTGTTGAGCGCCTTGCGGAGCGTCTCGATCGCGCCGTCGCGATCGCCACCGGCAACCTGTTCATTGGCCGACGCAACCAGCTTGCTCGTGGCTTCGGTATTGGCGGGCGACGCGGACGCCCCCACCACAACATCCATCGGATCGTTGGACATGCAGAACTCCTGAAGAAAAAGGCCCGCTCGGGCTCGTCCGGGCGGAGACGATTCTAGGCCACCACCGCCGCGTCGTCATCCGGACCGACCGACCACAAACCAACCGCCCACAGGGATTTGGACGCCATCAGAGCCCCGCCCCCGTGCTCGGCTCCGGATAGGTCTTCCCGAGCGGGTCAGGCTCCATCGGCGTCTCGTCCACCAGCGACCGCTCACGCCAGTTGCCGAACAGGAAACGCCCGAGCAGCGACAGCCCGAGCAGGATGATGTACGCCGAAGCACCGATCCAGGGCCCGACGGACCCCCACTCGGGTTTCAGCTCGATCACCAGCAAGCCGAAGCCCACGATGCAACTCCAGCTGAGCACGATCGTCAGCACCCCGGGCCAGACGGTATCGCCCGCACCGCGGAGCGCGCCGGACATCACGATCCCCACCGCATCGAAGAGCTGGAAGACCGCCGCCGCGACGATGATCTTCGCCCCGATCGCGATCAACGCGGCCCGCTCACCGGGCGCCGTCTCGCTGTTGATAAACACATTGATGAGCGGCCCGCGCCAGAGAACAAAGACAAACGCGCACAACGCCATGTACCCCAGCCCGATTTTGAGCGAGAGCCAGGTCCTCTGGGCAGCGATATCCGGTCGTTTCCGCCCCATCGCCCTGCCCACCAACGCCTGGGCCGCGATCGAGATCCCCACCACCGGCATGAACCCGATGTGCATATAGCGCAGCGCGATCCACCCCGCGGTGTTCGCGTAGACCCCCGCCTGCTCGACGAGTGCCGGGTCCAGACCCTCGGCGATCGCTCTGGCCTTCCCCGCTTTGGGCACGAGGTAGTTCATCAGCATCCCCCAGCAGATCAGCTCGTTGAAGAACATCAGACCGCCGGGCCAGCCCACGCGGGCGATGTCCACGAACTGCTTGAACGCCGGCCTCCAAGCGGAGCGTGTGCTGTAGAGCTCGTTGTATTTCCTCGACAGGAACAGCACGAACGGGATCCCGAGCTCGAAGAGCCCGCCGCAGACCGTGCCGATCGCCGCCCCGTTGAGCCCGAGTTGAGGGAATCCGAGGTTCCCGAAGATAAGCAGGTAGTTGACGGCGACATTGACGATGTTGCCGCTGATCGCGGAGATCATCACCACCTTCGGGCGGTGGAGCCCATAGAAGTAATGGTGGATCGATCGCGCACCGAGCGTCCCGATCCCGCCGAGCAGCAGGATCCGCGCGTACCCAGACTCGAGCTCCCACAGCTCTTTGCCCGAACCCGCCAGGTTTGTGTGATCAATGAACAGTGCGTACGGCACCAGCAGAACCAGCCAGTACAGCACCGAGATCCACAGCCCCGCCCACGCGTACGCCGAACCCTTCTTGGGTGTGCCCGCGCCGAGGTTCTGCGAGACGAACGAGTTGATAACGGTGTTCATCCCAAGCCCGAAGGCGATCGCGATCCACGCGACGATCCCGCCGTTGCCCTGCGCGGCGACGAAGACCGGGTCGTCCCCGATCTCCTTGACCATGTAGGTATCGACGAACTGCATCAGCGTGTAGCTCGTCATCGTCACGATCGAGGGCACCGCGATGCGCAGCAACTCCACGATCGGGCTCGGCTCGCTCAGCTCCGGATCCGCCGGTGTGAGGATGGTGGTGGACGCGGACGGCTCGGTGCCCGTCGTCTCGGGGGGGGTCAGCTCTGACATGGGTGCATTTCCTGCGTGGCGCGATTTCGTACTTACCAACTCGACGCACAAGAGATGCACGGAGTCGACAGGTGGTCATTCAATCAGATCGGATTGATCGCGTCAGCGGGTCATAGTGCCTCTATATTGCCCGCCCGCGCCGTGCATGTCAAGCGTCCGAGGCGGACGAACCGGTCATTTGCCGACTCTTGACCATCTTCACCGCAAGATCGATCGCGTTGCCCATCGACCCAGGATCCGCGATCCCCTTGCCCGCGATGTCGAACGCCGTCCCGTGGTCGGGGCTCGTGCGCACGGCGGAGAGCCCCACCGTCACGTTCACCGCCAGGTCCCGCTCGAGCAGCTTCACCGGGATCAGCCCCTGGTCG
>JAGQOC010000019.1 GCA_020427745.1 Phycisphaerales bacterium
AGTCGTCGGAAGGTGAACTCCAACGCCGACGCGGAGGATCTTGTCCAGGAGATCTTCACGGAGATCTGGAAATCAGCGTCACGCTACGACCCGGGGATGGGCTCGGTCGCGACCTTCGTCGCCGTGATCACGCGTAGGCGGGTGATCGACCACATCCGCAGGGTCGGACGCCGATCCATCAATGTCTCGCTCGATGCCTCGCCAACGCTCGTCGCCGCGGCGGAGAAAACCTCAACCGGAGATCTCTCCGAGCAATCAGAAGTGATCCTCAAAGCAATCTCCACGCTCCGCCCCGAGCGACAGACCGTGCTTGATCTCTCGATTGTCCACGGGCTTTCGCATACGCAGATCACCGAAGCGACCGGGATGCCGCTCGGCACCGTCAAGGCCCACCTCCGCCGGGGGCTCGAAGAAGTCCGGCGAATCCTCCCCGCGCAACTCACCGCTGAAACGATGAAGGAGGTATCACCATGAGTGAAACACGATACCCAGATTTCAGCGATCGTCTCCTCGAGCTCGGCCTTGACCAGGCTCTTATGGAATCAACCGAGAGCGAACAGCACGAACTGCGCACCCTCGATCCCAACGGCGAAGCGCAGTTGCAGATCGAGATGCTGCTCGCCGAGCTCGATATCGCCGGCGCAGAAGCCGATCCGATCTCCCCGCCCGCGGGTCTGATCGAGTCCGTGCAATCCCGGTTCGCCGATGCGCCCCCGGAGCTCCGTCTCGCGGGCGGCGCGTCCGCCAGAACCGAACCAGCAATGACCCCGCGTCCGATGTCCTGGCTCCCCTGGACCGTCGCCGCCGCGGCGTTGCTCATGGCGTTCACTGTTCTGCTGATGCCTCGCTCGGTGCCCGCGTCGGTTTCCCCCGCGCAGCAGCGGGCCGCGTTCCTTGAGCAGACACCCCCGGACCAACGCATCCAGTGGGACTGGATCGTCACCGAGGACCCCGCAAACGCATCGGGCGTCACGGGCGATATCGTCTGGAGTGACAAATCCAATCGCGGCTACATGCGGATCTCCGGGCTCGAAGCCAACAATCCGAGCGAACGCCAGTACCAGCTCTGGATCTTCGACGCGACCCGCCCCGAGGGCGAGCTGCCGCAGTTCGGCGAGGGGCTGCTCAGCCAGCGTCCGATTGACGGGGGTGTGTTCGATATCGACGAGAACGGCGAGGTCATCATCCCGATCGACGCGAAGCTCAATGTCAGGCAGGCCGCGGCGTTTGCTGTCACCATCGAACCATCCGGCGGCGTGGTCGTCTCGGACCGCTCGCGCGTCCCCCTGCTGGCGCTGGCGCCCTGATCCACAGCGCATCCGGACAATGGAAAAAGAACACCCGCAACTTGCGGGCGTTCTTCATGAGTGACGGGGCCGGATTGTGATTTACGGGCAGCCCGCGTTGTAGAAATCGAGGTACGCGAAGACATCGAAGATGTCGAACACGCCGTCGCCGGTGAAGTCGACCGTCGGGCTCTGGGCGTTGTACAGATCCAGGAACGCGAAGACATCGAAGACATCGAGCTCGCCGTCCATGTTGATATCCGCCATGCAATCGCACGAGTCGGGTATCCCGTTGCAGTTGATGTCTTCCGCGGTCGCGTTGGCGATGTCGACGGAATCGATGATCCCGTTGCCGTTGCAGTCGGGCTGGACAATCGCGCCGATGCTCGCCCCCTCGATCTCGACCGAGAGCCCCGCTTGCCCGTTGGTCGCGGGTGCCCCCGCCGGTCCGAGCTGGAAGGTGGTTGCTTCGTCGATCATAATTGGGTTTTGTGTGCCGTTGTAGATGCCGACGGAGGCTCCGCCCGCGCCGCCGCCGCCCTGTCCACCCTGTCCACCGCGTCCGCCATAACCCCCGCGTTGCCCGTTGGTCGCATCGTCCTGCTCACCCGATCCGCCGTAGCTGGAGCATGAGCCGCCGGCGCCTCTGATCCCACCGGCACCACCGATGCCGCCCGCTCCGCCATTGCCGCCGCTGCTGGTGACGAGTGTGGAGTTGAGTATCTGGACATCACTGACGGAGAAGAGGATGACGCCATAGCTCCCGCCCCCAGATTTGCCGCCGGAGCCGCCGAAGCCGCCCCATCCGCCGCCGCCTCCACCGCCGCCACCGCCGCCATAGCTATCGCAGCCGGTGACACCGCCGCCTCCACCGCCTCCACCGCCACCACCGCCGCCGTGCTGTCCTCGCACTCCTGTTCCAGCGGTACTCAGAGCGTACGGATTGGTGCTCGCGATCCCCGGGGAACCCATCGCGCCCGTTGCGCCATCGAATCCATCGCGTCCGAACGAGGATCCCAAGCCACAGACATTCCCGAGCTGGTCGGGTGTGCCGATCCCGCCGGAGCCACCGAGCGCTCCACCGCCACCGGCTGCGCCGGTGTTGCCGTGTGCAGTGCCCTTACCGGGTCGTCCGCCTTGTCCGCCGTTGTTGCCGCCGCTGCCGCCAAGTCCACCATTCGGTCGTGCGCAGGTGGAACACAAACCGGTGCTGTCCTCGCATCCGCGACCGCCGGATCCCCCGTTGTTCCCGCGTGCGCCGGCGGTGCCGTTGATCCCGACTGCGCCGGATCCGCCGTTGCCGCCGACAAGCGTGCAGTTGGAGATGACGACCGAGCTGTACCCGTTGGCAATCACGAGGGCGGCACTCGATTCAGAACTCCCGGGGGCAGCATCGGCGGCTGTGATATTCATGCCATCGATCAGGAAGTGCAAAGAGCTATCGCCGTTCGCGCTCACCTCGATCCCGTTCGGCCAGGACGCGTTGACTTCGGTCGGGGTGAGATCGGGCGTGCGGTCCCAGGTCACCGGGTCGAACCCGCCGTAGATCTCCATCGAGCTGCCGTTGATGCTCAAAAATCCTTCGTTGTACACGCCCCCGGCGATATAGATCGGGCGATCGGGATTGCTCGAAGCAAAGGCGAGCGCCGCCACGAGACTCGAGAGGGGATCCTCTTGCGTGCCCGCAAAGGAAGGACCACTGGCGGTTGCGCTGACATAGATGGGCTCGTTGGCAAGAACCGAGCCCGAGACGAGCGCGAGCAGCGCCGCGCCTGTAATGATCCGATGACGAGAGTTCATACCTTGCTCCTTTGGTGCATGTCGTGTGTCGCCGAAGCCCAAAGCCCCGGCGTGACCAAGCCCCCGATCTCGCAAACGCCATCCGAATGAGAGATGATGCGGCCCGGCATACAAGGTAGCGACAACCAATTAAACCGCGCCCGACAAATCCGAGAAAACCCCCAGAGATGCCATTTCTGAGCCCTTAGGCCTGGTTTTTACGGGCAACCCGCATTGAACGCGTCGAGATACTCGAAGACATCAAAGATATCCAGCAGGCCATCACCGTTCATATCCACCTCCAGGCTGCCCGCGTTGAACGCGTTGAGGAACGCGAAGACATCGAAGATGTCCAGCAGCCCGTCATCGACGAGGTCCGCCGGGCAGTCCGTGATCGCGAGATCGTCGATGTACAGCGACCCGCCCGGAGAGCCCGGGTTCGTGCTGAGGGTGAACTCGACCCTCGTGAGATTCTCGTTCGGGGCGGAGAGCGATGACCAGTAGGTGATCGCCGAGCAGTGGTCACACACGCGCGGCCCGTTGTCCAGCAGCATCCGCATCATGTGCTCGGTCCAGACACCGGGTTCGTTCGCCAGCGGGTTCGTTACCTCGAGACCATCCGGGCTGGTCAGCACCGATTCGCCGAGCCCGCTCTGCAGATCGAAGCTGTAACGCCCGATCGGAGGCGCGTCCGGGTTCTCGCCGTAGATCCGCACCTGCAATGTCCCGGTCATGCCCGGCGTAAACATGATGGAATAATCCAGCGTGAACTCACCCGTATCGCCGCTCGGCATCGCGAACTCCGCGGTGGTGCTCATCCCACCGATGCCGACGGACATGCAGAGCGACTGCGAGCCCCCCGGGCCGAAATCCGGCGCCAGCCAAGGCGCGAGGACCCCCGTATGGTTGTTCGGCGTGCGCACAGACAACGAGCCGCCCCCGAAGATCACCCACCCCGGGGGAACCGAACCGATCGGGTACCCCTCGAAGTTGTCCAGATGCGTGATCGCTCCGCTGCACACCGGGCCCAGCCCCAAGAGCGATATCCCCACCGCCGTCCAACTTAGTTTCCTGCGCGTGTCCATGTTTCGCCTCCGTGTCTGGTGCCCGATCGCACCCCCCATCGGGAGCGTTCGGCATCAGTTGAAACGGGGGCATCGGGTTTTCGCCCGCTGTCGGCATGCTACGGGCCGCAGTATACCACGCAGGAGTCCGATAACGCAAGAGCAAAGTTTCAGTTGTACCCGCCCGGATGCCTCGTCATCCACGAATACGCCGAGGAAACGACCTCGTCGATGTCGGTGATCTGCGCGACCCATCCGAGCACACGCCTAATCTTCGCCGGATCATTAAAAAGAGCCACCGCGTCGCCCGCGCGTCGGTCGGTCTCGTGCACCGCGAAGTCCACGCTGCTCACACGCCTGACGCTGTCGAGGATCTGGCGCACGGAGTACCCCGTCCCGATCCCCACATTGAACGCCTCGACCTCGCCGGGTTTCACATGCTCCATCGCCCGAG
>JAGQOC010000202.1 GCA_020427745.1 Phycisphaerales bacterium
CTAGCCAACTGAGCTATACGCCCGGAGAGCCAGAAGCCTAGCCCGATCCGGGGACCTGCTCAAGCGATCACGGCTTGGAAATGCGGATGACCCTGGTCTCGCCGAGGGTGTTGGTGATGGTGATTGTTCGGGCGTCGCCGTCGATCTTGGTGAGTTTCCAGCCCGGAGCGACCCGTTCGTCGAGCCGGCAGGGCTTGCCATTGATGACCGCGAGCGGGCGGGTGGGGTGCGGGAGGATGGAGCTGACATGCAGTTCCGGGCCGCCCTGGTCGACGGGCTCGAGTTCCTCGGGCTCCGTGTACTCAAAGCTCGTAAGCTCCGCGCGTTCGTCGTACCAGAAGGGCGAGAGCTTTGTCTGGATCGATAGCGCCACCGCTTGTCCGTCTTTCTGGGCTGCGTCGTCGGGTGTCTCCCCGAGCAGCTTTGGCAGGGGGCCCTGGTTCAGCTTCGCGGGGAGCGTGGACGCGTGCGAGCTCTGGGGGCCGCCGGCGAGGAAACGGACACCGATGAAGATCGCGATGGGTGCACCGAAGTACAACGCCCGGTTTGAGAACTGGTTGAGCTGGTTCAGTGGCATATGTGTTACTCCCCGCTCGATGCGGCGTCGGCGCTGGCGATCGGATCGCTGGTGAGGAAGTCCGGCGCTTCGACGAGTTCGAACTTCATAAACTGGGCAATCATGCGGACCTCTCCTGAGCTGGAGGAGACCATGCGGAAGTTCTCGAGCTTGAGCGTCTTGTTGTCTTGATCGAGCTGTTGGAGAAGACCGGCGATCCCCGCGAAGCTGCCCTCGAACTCCACGCGGACACCCTCGCCCTTAAAGCGGATCGACTTTGTCCCGTCGGCCTTCCCGTTGTCATCGAAGCGTTTTTTCTTGTTGCCAGAACCAAAGTCGGTCACACGGAGCGGCTCGACCCTGTTGACCTCGACGCCGAATGAGCGTGCCGTGTTTGTCACGAGCTCACGAGCAGATTTCTGGTCCTCCGCACCCCGGAGAGTCTCGAGCATATTCCCGCCGACCGTCGAGACAAGGGTGTGCGCTTTGTCCGTCTCATCACGCCGCGCGTCGAAGTCGAAGCCGGATTCTGAGATGAGCTGCATCTGGGACAGCCTTGTTTCCTTGAGGCGTGTCTGCTCGTGGATCTTGGGGCGGAGCCCGAAAATCCACGCAGCATAGATAGCGGCACCAATGATCAGGACCCGGAGCAGGAGTGTTTTCTGCATATTCATCACGGTTTCCCTCCCTCGGTTCCCGCCGTCGCCAACTCCGTGAGCTCAGAGAACGGTGCGGGCTCGGTCACCACCACGAGCGTGATCTCGAACTGCACCGCGGGGAGCCCGCCGGTGGTTTCCCGTCGGGCCGTGGCCCCGAGCTGCACCTCGCGGATCCCTTCCTGGGCCCGCAACGCGAGCGTGAACGCGTTGAGCATGACCGTGGGATCCGCCCCGTTGTTCCCGACCGCGAGCCCGGTGAGCCCAACAGTGGCGCTCCCGTCGAGGTTGTCACCCTGGATCTGCTCGATCCGGATCGATTTTTCCATCGCGGCGCTGACGGCCTGCATGGCGTTGCCCCAGTGAGGGCGGGTGCCGAAGTTCTCGGTAAAGAGCGTGGCCACCTCATCGACCACCGATGCGTTGGCGATCGTCTCCGCACGGATCTCCTGCTCATTCAGAATTGCCTCCACAAGCGGCGATTGCTGGGCTATCTCCGTGTGGATCTGGTCTGTTTTCGCAAAGACAGAGGCGTACTCAAGACCCATCACCCCGAGCGCGATCACGAGCCCGGCAACAACGGCCTTGTTGCATGCCTTGAGCTGTCTGACCTCGCGTGCGATCCGAGGGAGCACGGAGGGAATCGTCCGGGATGAACCGGCGAACTCGTTCTCGATCGTGCCCTCGCCGAAGGCTTGTGTCGGGACATAGGTCTCATGGTCGGGGGCGAGGTCGATATGCAGATCGCAGTTGCTCGAGAGAGCCGCGCCGATGTGCGGGATCGCTGCCCCGGGGCCGCAGAGCATCAGCCGAGAGGGTGTCTCCTGCTCGGAAACACCGAAGCGGAAAGTCTGCTTGATCTCCACCGAATAGCGTTGAAGAATCGGCGCGATCCGGGGCATGATCTCCTTGCGGATCAGCCCGGCATACTCATCGGACGCATTCATCGGCACGCCGTATTCCCAGATCAACGAGCCCGCCCCGTGGTTGAGCTCGAGCATCCGGTTGATCTCATCGGACTGGTCCCCGGCACCGAACGCGCTGGTGTAGGCGTCGTTGATGTGCCGGTAGCCGATCTCGATAGATCGGACGAGACGGACCGAGCCGTCGATGACATACGCGATGACGCTCGAGTCCTCGCCGAGATAGCACACGGCGGTCTCTGCGGGCTGCTCGAACGAGTGCATAATTGCCTGTTCCATCAGCACACACCCGGTCGGGATCATCCGATCCGGGCTCAGCCCGCAGCGGGTCATCCATGCATAGAGCTTGCGGGTTGTGGAGTCCTGGTCGGCGATGGTCAGGCAAGCGGTTGTTTCGCCCTTGCTCCCGGCGAAATGCGAGAGCACCTGCGTGTCTACGCACGCCCCGAGCCCGACGGAGTCACGGATCTTTGCCTCCGCCTGAAGAACAGACTGCTGCTTGTGCCCGCTGAACTCATCAAACTGAACCACCGCGGTCGGGCTCTGGTAGACCAGCGTGGTTCGCCCTGTGCGCTTTGGGCACACACGCGACACAAACTGGCGGAGCGCCTGGTCGAACGGTCGCAGGTTGTCGTCCCATGCCTCGGACCAATCGACGGAGGAATCAAAGACGAAGGATTCCGCGCGGACCACAACGCCGTTCTTGACCAACGCACCACGGAGTTCCTTGGTGGTCAGGCTGAGTATGGTTTGTGTGCCTCTGCTCATTCGTTGCTTCCCCTCTGCTCCTGCTCGATCGTCATCATCTCGCGGGATATCGGCATGATTCTGGGTCGTCTTGGGCACAATCCCCCGAGATTGGTTATTCGAAACTCAGCTCGATCCGTCGGACCGCCGAGCCGCTCGAACCTTCCAAAATCGCGTTGGTGCCGTCGCTCGGGAGCTGGATATAACGGATCACGGACCCTCCGATCACTACCTCATCCCCCACCCCGGGAGGATCGATCCCGCCCACCTCGGCCTGGATAATCACCGCTGCCCCGCTCTCGGCGGCATAAAAGGCACGCGTCGTCTCGACACGCAGCGACACCGTCTCCGCCTCGTAGACCAGCGGCGAGACAGCCCCCGCGACCGCAATCCCGAGGATCGCGAGCACCATCACTACCACGACCAGAGCGCTCCCACGGCGACACCGCTTCTTTTTCATCACACGCCCCCCTGCCCGATCCAGACACGCGGGAACGCGACGCCCGAAACCACGGAACCCTCGCACTGGATCATGAACCCGATCCGGTGAGCTTCGGTCGGTGTGGAGATCGCGTTGGAGCTGCCGTCGGCGGCGATGTAGGAGATCGTAAACGACTCGACATCTCGGCAGATCAACGCGGGATCTGCGCCCGGGACCAGGATGCTGAGATCTGTTCCGTCGAGTTCGAAACCCGTGCCGTCGCTGAACTCGATGCGTTGGGTGGTCCCGACGCTCACCCCGAGCCCCTCCCCGCCCGCACCGCTCGGAGCCGAGCGGATAACCCGTTGGAGCTGGTCGGAAGCGAACGCGAGCGATTCGGTGGATGAGCGGAGTGTCCGCGCGGTCGCGTACGACTCGGTCGCGGAGATAATCACGGGCATCACGACGGCCGCGATGATAGAGAGCACCGTGATCGCCGCGACCAGCTCGAGCAGCGTCACTCCGCGACGGGATGTGTGGATTCGTGTGGTCATAGCGCCCCCACCATCAGCGAGACCGGGAGCTCAAAGTCATCGCCGGTGCCCGATGGGTACCCGACCCGAACCGTGATGACCCGGAAGAGGTTCTCGCTGGGCGACGCGGAGACCGTTCCGTCGACACCAACGAGCTCGCCGATCTCCACCGAGTAGGTGAAGCCGTATTTCTCGTAGGTGCCCAGCGACCCCGACAGTCGCGCGTAGAGCCCGGCGGTCGGGGTGTCGAGATACGCCGCGGCGTCTTCCAGGGCGGAGAAACCCAGCGATTCATCGGTCGACGCGATGTCCGCGAGCACAGACTCAAGCACCGAGGACGCGAGGATCGTTGCGCGGGTGGAGTTCACTGTGTCCGCCCGGCCCGCCGCCGTCGCGTCCAACAGCCCGAGCGTCGGCGGGACCGCGATCGCGAGGATGAGCACGGCGATCACCACCTCGATGAGGGTGAACGCACGATCCGTGATTCTGCTGCGGATCATGGCGCGACCTCCACATAGCCCGAGTACGCACGCACCACGATCTCCACACCGCTCGAGAGCGTGATGCTCGCGTCGCCGGTGTTGAGCTGCCCGAACGAGCCGTCGGCATCGCGTGCATGCGGCTGCGCCATGTAATCGAACCAGATCGTCCCGGTCGCGTCTGTCTGGGCGTCCACGCTGGTGATCGAGACACCCGAGAACTCCTCCTCGATCGAAACAACCTCTTCATCAAGACCGAACGGGTTGAGCATGGGCTCGATCCCGCCGTCAGCATCGAGCTGGACCATCGAAACGGTCGATCCGCTTGTCTGCGCGAGCACGCCGCAGGGCTTTCCCGAAGCAACCGCGCGGGCGCGGGCGTATTCGAGCATCCGGATGACCTCGTCGCGTGCGGTGCCCTTGCGGGTCTCGGCGACCATGTCCATCGCGGGGATCACAGAGACAGCGATGATCGCCATGATCGTCACGGTCACCATGACCTCCACGAGGGTGAATCCGCGGAGACGGGATGTGCACATCGGATGATGCATCGCTAGAGCTCGTTGACCCCTTTGAACCCGCCGGTGACATCCTGCAGGGTCGAGTCGTCCTCGCAGTTTGCGTAGAAGACCACCACGGGCGGGGTCGCGTTGTTGTCTACGAAGTAGTTCCAGCCCGCGGAGGTCGGCGAAACGACCGCGCGGACCTCCGCCTGTCCCTCGGTCACCGCCTGGACACCCTCGACACCGCTGTACGGGTTCGCGGGGAGTTCGAACTTCAGGACGGTCCCGTCGGTGAGCGCCGAGAGCGTCGGGTAGGGTGCGCCGCCGTTGATCACCGCGCTGGTCCGGTACGCCGCGATGGATGAGCGGACACCCGCGAGTGTGCTCTGGGTCGCTGCGGTCCGCGCGTCGTCGGAAGCACCGGCAAACTTGGGGAGCGCAATGGCGGCGAGGATCCCGAGGATCACCACGACGATCAGGATCTCGACCAATGAAAACGCTTTGTGCATCTTGAAACCCTTCATTACTTGTTGATCTTGATCATCTGCCACATCGGGAGGAACACGGAGAGCGCCACGATGAGCACGATGCACGCCATCGCGATGGTCATCATGGGCTCGACGATGGTGTTGATGTTCTTGGCGAGATGGTCCGAGAGCCGGTCGTAGTGTCTGGCGATGATGTTCCCAGACCTCGCCAGCTCCGCGGAGTCTTTGCCCGCACCGAAGAGCCGTCGGGCAAAGCTCGGGAGCCCGTGCGACTTGTTGATCACCTCTTCGAGCGACGAGCCGACGCGCATCTGGTCGCACATCATTTCGCATTCCTTGATGAATACCGGTCGCCCGGTCGACATCCCCGCGACCATCAGCGATTCGATGACATCGATCCCGGATTCGAGACCGATCGACATCACGCGGCTGAACCGGGCGGTCGTCACCGCGGTGAACATATTGCCGATATACGGCAGCTTGTGCAGGATTACCTCAAGCCGGTACCGACCCCGCTCGTTCTTCCACGCGGCACGCAGGCCGAGCACCGCCGCAAGCACACCGGATCCATACGCCCACCAGTAGCCCTTGACCGAGATCCCGATCGCCCGGATGAGGCGGGTCATGAGCGGGAGCTCGACGCCGTTGGTCTCGAAGATCGTTGCGAACTTCGGCACAACAAAGATGGTGATGACGCCGAGCGCGAGCGCGACGAAGCACATGACGATGATCGGGTACGCCAGCGCACGCCGAACCTGCTGGGCGGTCTCGATGTTCCGCTCGAGCATATCGGAGAGATGCGTCATCACGACGCCGAGCTTGCCTGATTTTTCCGCGGCCTTGAGCGTCTCGATATAGACCTCGCCGAAGACATGCTGGTATTTCCCGAATGATTCCGTAATTCGTGACCCGGACTCGATCATGCTCGCGATGTCGAGGATCATGTCCTTGAGCAACCGGTTCTTTTCGTGCTCGGCGATAGAGAAGAGCCCCCGGGCGATCGGGATGTTCGCCTCGACGAGGACGCTCATCTCGCGGGTGAGGGCCGCGATCTCCTGCTTGGTGATCTTTTTCTGGGTGAATACCGAGCCGCCCGAGCTGCACTCGCTGATCTTCAGCGGCGTGTTGCCCATACGGGAGAGCTGCTCGTATACATTGTCCTCGCTCGAACCCTGGAGACGACCGCGCACCCGCTCCCCGGCCTCGTTGATCGCGGTGTATTTAAATGCGCTCGCTGCCATCAGAATCTCCTCATGCGCTCATCTTCAGATCGGGCTCGTCATCCGCCAGGACAGCGTCCACCGTCGCGTGCAGCTTCTTGAGCTCCTCGAGCGTCGTCTGCCCGAGCATCGCTTTCTCGATCCCGTTCATCAGCATCGTCCGCATGCCGTCAGCCTTGGCGGCGTCGGCGATCTCGGCGGAGCTCGCCGACGCCTCGATAAGCCGCTTGACGCGGGTGGTCATCCGGAACAGCTCGTACACACCGACCCGCCCCTTGTAGCCCATGCTCATGCACTTGGGGCATCCGTCGGCCTTCACGAACGACGCGCCCGACGCGGGGTCGATCCCGAACGAACGGAGAAGATCGCTGTCCGGATTGTCGGGCTCGGCGCAGGTCTCGCACACACGACGCACCAGGCGCTGCGCGATGACACCGAGCAGCGCGTTGTTGATCGCGAAGGCGGGCACCCCGAACTCGAGCAGACGCGGGACCGCGCCGATCGAGTCGTTGGTATGCAGCGTCGAGAACACCAGGTGCCCGGTCAACGCCGCCTGCACCGCGATCTTCGCGGTCTCCTCGTCGCGGATCTCGCCAACGAGAATGACATCGGGGTCCTGGCGGAGCATCGACCGCAACGCGCTTGCGAAGGTCAGCCCGATCTCCGGGACCGCCTGCACCTGACGGATCAGCGGCAGACGGATCTCCACCGGGTCCTCGATCGTCATGATGTTGCG
>JAGQOC010000020.1 GCA_020427745.1 Phycisphaerales bacterium
CATCCTGGGGCTGAAGGCGGTCCCAAGGGTTAGGCTGTTCGCCTATTAAAGCGGTACGCGAGCTGGGTTCAGACCGGCGTGAGCCAGGTCGGTCCCTATCTGTTGTGGGCGTTGCAAACTTGAGAGGAGTCAACTTTAGTACGAGAGGATTAGGTTGGACTGACCCCTGGTGATCCTGTTGGGCTGCTAAGCCCATCGCAGGGTAGCTACGTCGGGCAGGGATAACAGCTGAAAGCATCTAAGCAGGAAGCCCCCCTCGAGATCAGGTTTGCTTGTCTTGTACGAGAGACCCCTGGGAGACTACCAGGTTGATAGGCCGCAGGTGTAAGGGTTGAGAAGCCCTCAGCTGAGCGGTACTAACGGTCGAAGGTTTGATCGCTCTGACCAGTCGCCGATTGCACACGCAATCCCGATTGTTCAAGCCGATTCAATCGCACAGACAAGATTGAAAGTTTGAAATGCCATGCGGCTCCCACCCGGAGTCGTCACTGCTCGTCGTGATCCTTCTGGATTTTCCAGAACGATCATCGCGTCCGGGAGACCGGTCGTCGATGGTTTTTCGGTGACCATAGGATTGGTGTCACACCTGTTCCCATCTCGAACACAGTAGTTAAGCCCAATCCGCCGATGATACTGCTAAGCGGGAAAGTAGGTTATCGCCGAATTTGCAGCCCCCCTTGTGAATGCATGGGGGGCTGTTCCTTTTTTGATCCGGGCGCGAACAATCTACGCTCGATCCCAATACGATTCACTATGCACTGGATACTCGAGCATCCCATCATCGTCGGCCTCATCGCGGCGCTGCTCTTTGAGTTGCTCACGATCATCCTCCGCTTCGGCTTCAAGATGACCTCGCCCACGCACACCCGCCCGATCGCCCGTGTTACCCGCGGCTTCCGTGTCCATCATGGGTATCCCGGGATTGGGCTGCTCGCGGCGGTGCCCATTATGCCGATGCCGGCGCTGCTCGTCTCGTTCGTGTTGATCGTTGGGATCATGCTCTTTCTGTCGGATCTGATCCACCACGCGGTGGTTCTGCCGATCTTCGCGGGCCATCACGAGTTTGATATCAAGTATCCCGGGCATCCCTGATCTAGTGCGATGCTCCGCGGGTACTCGCGTAGAATCCATCGAACGGAGGGTTGCTATGTCCACGATGCCGAATATTGAGATCTACGACGATGAAGCGGATTCGCTGCTGTCGCCGGAGTCGTTCCCCGATCGCGTGTCGCTGCTCCCGAGCGACGCCGCGGCGCCGCAGCAGGGGGGGAGGATCCGCACGATGTGGGGGCAGGACCTGCTCAGCGATGTGCTCGATGGGCGTTACCGCACGGTTATCTGTGGCGTCAATGACACGGACAACACGCACGGCGTGATCGCCCAGCTCGTATCGCTGGTTACCGCCTCGCAGTGGTCGGTTGCTTCGGTGACGAGTTACGCGAAGATGTTCCAGGACGCGGTGCGGGTGCACGCGGCGCACGACCGTGAGCCGTATATTCTGAAGTTTGATCTGGACTCTGTGCTGGTGATGGCGTTGCTGCGACCGAAGGAGCGCGAGTCATTTACGCTCGGCGATCTCTCACGCGGGTTCAAGACCGTGACCAAGATGCTGCAGGGGCGTGCGGACCGGCGCCCGGTGTGCACGGTGAGCTTCCTCGGGGCACACTCGAACAGGCTCGTCGCGGGCGAGGGGGCGGACCACGAGCCGAGCTTCGAGTCGGTTCTGCGGGCGATGTACAACGCGGGGTACCGGGGCGATGTGTACCCGAGCCCGGGGATGTGGAACAACGCGCATGTCGGCGTGTTCCCGAGCTACCCGTTCCCCGCGGGGCTCGACCGGATGCGCGCGGGCAGCAGCTGATGGCTTTGGACAAAGTTTTTGATGCGTCGTTGCTGGTCGATCGGCTCGCTCGTTTCGGGCACACGCTGCCGGCGGTGGTGCGGTGTTTTTCGGATACCGACGCGTGCTGGAGACCGGACGAGCGATCTTGGTCGGCGCTCGAGATCGTGTGCCACATGGCGGACGAGGAGACCGAGGACTTCCGGACGCGCGTGCTGAGCACACTTGAGGATCCGTCGAAGGACTGGCCGCCGATCGATCCGGAGGGCTGGGCGGTCGATCGGGACTACCGGTCCAGAGACCTGAAAAACGAGCTGAACCGGTTTGTCGGGGCGCGGGCCGAGAGTATCGAGCTGCTGCACGCGCTGAAAGATCCGGACTGGTCGCGATTCAAGGAGCACCCGCGATTCGGCCCGATGATCGCGGGTGATCTGCTCGCGGCGTGGTGCGCCCACGACGCGCTCCACCTGCGTCAGCTCGCCAGGCGTCTGCACCAGCTCGCCCAGCGGGATGCGGCGGGAGGCACGATCCGGTATGCTGGGGACTGGTAAGCCCCGCGTTCGGAGAAGCCAATGAAACACAAAGCGGTTCTGCTCTGGTCGTTGCTGGGTGTTGTTGGTCTTGCCATGTTCGCGGGGATCGTTGCGGTTGTGCTGCCCTCGCGGTATGTCGATGATCGTGTGTTCGCGACAATCTCGATCATGGGTATCTATGCCCTCGGCGGGCTGGTTTTGGTGGCTGTCTCCGGGCGGAGGCGGTGGACGCTACGGATCAGCTCGCTGTGCCTGGTGAGCTCGATGCTGATCTATATCGCGGCGGTCTGGCTCGAGCGGATGCTCAACTGGCAATGGGAGCAGTTTTTCTGGAAGACCGGAACGATCGTGCTGATCATCGGGCTGATCTTTGCCCACCGGCTCATGCTTTCTCCGCTGCGGACGCCGCTGATGATCGCGTCGGTCGTGAAGCGGACCGCGCTCATCAGCGGGGTGTTGCTCGGGGGGATCATTATCTTCGGGCTGATCAATGACGGGTTCTGGGATTGGGACGAGCTCTTCGTGCGGCTGATGGGGATCGCCGCGATCATCATGGCCGGCACAACAATCGCGACCGGTGCGTTCGCGATCTTCGCCCCTAAGCCCGGAGAGGACGAACCCGGGCTGCTTGTGGGGTCGATCCCGGTCTCGCTCACCTGCCCGCGGTGCAACGCCGCGGTGAGCGTGCAGTCCAACCGCGAGGGGCGCTGCGAGGGATGCCGGCTGAAGGTGCGTGTGGAGATCGAGGAGCCGCGGTGCTCGTGCGGGTACCTTCTTTATGAGCTCGAGTCCGACACCTGCCCTGAGTGCGGCAAGCCGATCCCAGAAGAGGATCGCTGGAAGACCGCGTGAGGTTATGGACAACCGGCGTTGAACTCGTCAAGGAATGCAAAGACATCGAAGATATCGAACGAGCCGTCGTCGGTGAAATCCGCGGCTGGATCCATCGCGTTGAAGGCGTCGAGGAACGCGAAGACATCGAAGATATCCAGCACGCCATCGCTCGTGAAATCGGCGTCGTTGCACCCGGGCACGGAGAGGGCCAGCGTGAAGTCACCGGTGCCGACGGTGTGCTCGCTGGAGAAGTTGTTGTTCGCGGCGTGGAACCAGGTGAACTCGTAGTCGCCCGCGGGGAGTGTGCCCGACGAGAACCCGGTCGAGAAGTCGACGGGGGTGTTGGGCAGCCCGAAGTCGGGGCCGCGTTGGTAGTACAGCGTGCCGTCTGTGGTGCGGCGGATGCGGATCAGGATCCCGCCTCCTGGATCGGTGGAGCTCTGCTCGAGCAGTCCGGTGAACGCGAAGTCGGCGGGCTGTGCAAGGGTGAAGGTGAAGATGCCGTCTGAGGATGAGCCACCGACGGTGAGCGATCCCGAATCGAGTGTGTGCACAATATGGATCATGGATACGCCGGCTGCTTTGGTGAGCGTGACCGAGATATCGCTCGAAGCCTCATTGAATACGGCGCTGACTGCGCCCGAGCTCGTTCCGTTGGTGGCGAGGTCGATGGTGTGACGGTCCTCTGAGCCGTTGAAGTTCGCGAGCGCCTGGGCGGTCCCGGTCATGGGGGCCGAGCCGAAGGAATGGGCAGCGCACAGGCAGAGAGCTGCGGGGATGAAGAGTTTCATGGTGTACTCCTTGAGGTTGACGGCAAGGATACCAGAGTTCACCGATCAATCCAAGGGTGCCTTAGCGTGTGAAACGCTGGGCGATGGGCATCCGACGCCCAGCGCCGAACGCGACGGAGGTGACCTTGAGACCCACGGCCATCTGCTGGCGTTTGTACTCATTGCGATCGATGAGCCTGCAGATCCTCCGGACGGTCTCGGGATTGAATCGTGTCTGTTCGATGATGGTTGCGGCGGATTGGAGCTTCTCGATGTGGCGTTCGACGATCTCGTCGAGGATCTCGTAGGGGGGGAGCGAGTCGGAGTCGAGCTGCCCGGGCGCGAGCTCGGCGCTCGGGGGTTTGGTGATCGTGTTCTCGGGGATCGGCGGGCACGGGTAGCCGAGCTCTGCGGCGTGCTCGTTGAGGTATCGGCACGCGCGGAAGACCATTGTTTTGGGGAGGTCCGCGATGACCGCGAGCCCGCCGTTCATGTCGCCGTAGAGCGTGCAGTAGCCAACCGCGAGTTCGGATTTGTTCCCGGTGGTGAGCACGAGTGCGCCGGTGCGATTGCTCAGCGCCATCATCATGGTGCCACGGATGCGGGACTGGAGGTTCTCTTGTGTGATATCGGGGAGCGTTTCGCCGAGGGCGGATTGATTGAGCTCCGCGAAGCCATTGTTCAGTGTACCGCTGAGCGCATCAAAGCCGTCCATGATGGGCAGCGAGATGCAGCGGATGCCGAGGTTCTTTGCGAGATCGAACGCGTCGGATTTGGAGCCCTCGGAGGAGAACACGCCGGGCATCGACGCACCGATGACATTGTCCGCGCCGAGTGCTCGGACGGCGATGGTCGCGACGATCGCGGAATCGATTCCGCCGCTGAGCCCGATGCAAGCCCTTGAAAACCCGCATTTTTGGACATAATCGCGGACGCCGAGCGTGAGGGCGTCGACCAGCTGGCGTTCGGACGCGGGTGCTCTGACCTCGATCGGTTGCGCGGTGTCGAGGTCGATGGTCTGCAAATCCTCATCAAAGGATTTGCACCGCGCGATGGTCGAGCCGTCGGGGGCGATGATCGACGAGTTGCCCGCGAAGACAAGATCGTCGTTCCCACCGACCTGGTTGACGGAGACGACGGGGATCTTGAAGCGGGTCGCATGACCGCGGAGGATGGACTGGTGCTTGTCGTCCTTGCCGAGCACAAACGGCGACGCGGAGGGCGCGACGATGATCGTCGCGCCGTGCGTGACGAGCTCGGCGACATGGTCGGGCTCGTCGTCGTACTTGGAGCTGAACCCGGCGTCGGATCCACGCCAGAGATCCTCGCAGATCGCGAGCCCGATTTTTTCACCGGCGATCTCGATGACCCTGGCTTTGTGCCCGGGCTCGAAGTAGCGGTCCTCGTCGAAGACATCGTAAGTGGGGAGGAGGCGTTTGTCGTGATAGCCGAGCAGTTCGCCGTTCTGGTAGACGACGAGGGAGTTGGCGATGCCGCCCTGGACGGGGAGCGGCGTGCCGAGGATCATGGCGATGCCGTCGGTGTGGTGCTCGCCGATCTCCTTGGCTGTTTGTGCGCACTTCTGGACGAATCCTTCAACGAGCAGCAGATCGCGTGGGGGATACCCGCAGACCGCGAGCTCGGGGAAGACGACGAGGTCCGAGCCCTGTGATCGCGCTTCGTCGATCGCCCAGAGGATCGAGTCGCGGATGCAGTCGAAGCTGCCGATGGTCTGGTTGAGCTGGGCGAGGGTGATTTTCATGCGTCGGAATCGTACGCCTCGCTCGTGGATGAGCGGAGGAGGCGTCCGGCGCGGAGCCAAGCGATCCCGAAGCCGGCGCAGACGAGATTCACCGCGCCCTCGACGGCGGTGACAAAGACGACCGCGAGGGCGATGGGCGAGGATCCGCTGTCGGTGCCGGCTGCTTCTGCGGAGATCCCGACGAGCGAGGCGAGCCCGATCGTCCCCGCTTCGCGGACGCCGATCTGCCCGAAGGGGGAGAACACCCCGATGAGGAAGTAGGTTCCGCCGAGCAGGAGGGCATCGGATGCGGAGATCGGGAGGTTGAGGATCTGGGCCGCGACGATGAAGCGTCCCGCGAAGGCGAGGACATCGAGCACGCGGAAGAGGTTGGCGGTGAAGGCGGCTCTGAGATCGCCGACCATGTCGAACGCGGAGCGGATCTTGACTCCTGCCTCGGACTCAACGATGCGATCCGGTATGGGCATCCGTTTGAGACGAGCGAGCCCGTGCTCGCCCGAGAAGAAGCGGGCTGCCCATGAACCACTGAATGTGCTGAGGGTGACACCGACGATCACAAGCGTCCACCAGAGCGTCGAGGTGTCTTTGAGCCAGATGCTCGCGCCGGTGATCGGTCCGAGCGTGAGGAGCATGAGTGCGCCGACGGCCGCGAACCACGCGCCGATTGTCAGGATCGGTACGCCGTCGCGTCGGTTGTGGATCGCGATGCGGACAATTACGGAGAGCTTGAACGGGAGGTACGCGAGGAAGGTCGCGATCGCGTTGGTGGAGATCACATCGGTGATGCGGATGCGCTGCACGGGGCGGATTGTCGCCCAGAAGATGATGCCGTTGAACGCGACGGAGACCGCGGCGAGCGACATCATTGTGAGCAGCTGCACGGGCGAGGCGTCGCGGAGATGATCGAGCTGGGCCCGGTTCTCGGGGGAGAGTGCAGAGCGGATGGCCCAGGCCATCGCGCCGAGGCTGAGCAGAAACCCAACCACCGGGATGATCGCGCGGGCCCATCGGCGCTTGAGATCGGTTGGCTGCGGCTCGGGTGTGCTCATTGATTCGTTGGTTCCGTGATCATGTACGCTGTCCGCGACTGGTCGAGCTCGATGCTCGGGTAGGCACCCAATGTATCGGTCAGATCACGCAGATGTTCGGGAGAAAGCGCGGGATCGAGCCATCCGGATGAAGATAATCGCTCCAGCTCACTCCGATTGATCACGATCCAGTCCGCGCCCACCGCCCGCAGCCCGACGATCCACGCAACAGGATCGTTGGACTGTTCGGCGATGATCGATGCGAGCGGTGATGCGTCATAGGTTGTGTGGGAGAGAACACGGAGTCTGAGGTAGAACGGCGTCGCATCTCCGAGGAGGTAGACTGTTTCGTCTGTGCCCGCGAGCCCGTTGAGCCGTGCGGTCCATGTGAGTGCGGTGGGGGTGCCTTCGATATTGACGGGATCGGTATAGATGCTTGAGCCCACGACGAGCAGCGCGTTGGGGTGCCCGTTGTTCTGGTTTGCGAAGATCACGATACACCAGACGAGTGAGCCGATCGCGATCATGGTTGATGTGAAGACCCGGGGGCGGAGCTCCGAGCACCCGAGCGCGATCACGATTGCCGCGAGCGGGATCATCGGGACGAAGAAACGTGACTGCAGGTGCGTGAACGCGAGCCAGGTGAGGATCGGCAGCGTGAGCGCCAGCAGCAACGCGGCGCCGCGTCGATGGGAATCTCGCCGGGCAAGGAGCAAGGCAATCCCAACAAGCGTGAATGCCGGGAGCAGCCCCCATTGGAGGTTGGTCAGCCCGCGGAAGCGTGCGATATGCTCCGAAGCGGTTCCGTCCGGGAGGATCAAGAGCCGGAGTCGATCGACAGCGCTCCCGTCAAATTGGTGTGCACCCGAGAAGCGGGCGAGCTGTTCGCTTGTCCAGTGCCCACTTCCGAAGATTGAACTGAGCTGCGGGAAGACCGGGTTGCCCGTGTCGATCATGTTCCGGGTCATCCAGGGCAGGAGCATGAGTGTCCCCGTGATTGCTCCGGACAGAATGAGCTTCAACCATACTGCGCGTGGCGATGCCGTGAACAGCAGAACGGCGACAGGGGGCGCAACAAAGAAGATCGCGGTCATTTTGCAGCACACCGCGCCGCCGACGAGCACGCCGAGCAGTGTTCCCTGAGCGATCGGCCGGACGCTGCCCATCGACGCGAGGAGGAGTGCCGCCGACCCGAGGGCGAGCACACCCGGCTCGTTGTAGCTGATCGTGGAGACCACCATCGACCACGGTGTCAGCAGAACCATCGCGGAGCCGAGGAGTGGTGCGAGAAGTTGATCCGTCCACTTTCGGATCAGCGCGGCGACATTCCACGCGCTGAGCAGCAGCAGCGAGAGCCCGAAGAAATGCGTGCTCTGCATCGGTGCCGGCTGCCCGCCGAGCAACGCGAGGTGCGTGTACGCGGATTCGATATACCCCGGGTGATAGGAATAGACATTGTGATGCGTCGGCCAGATCCGCCCGCTCGCGAGCCATTCCTTCGGGAGCTCGAGGTGGTAGCTCAGGCTGTCGTAGGCGCCGAACTCGGAATCCCACAACGCGCCCGGAGGGTTGCTCGCAGCAACGACAGCGATCCCGAGCCCGATCGCCATGCAACCCAGCAGGATCGTCCGTTCGGCGGACAGCTTCTGGATATTCCCGAGTTGCTTGCCGCGCATCGAGAAGAACGCGATCGAGATCCCTGCGCCTGTGATGATCCAGACGGTGATCGGGCTGAGGAGCCCGAGCACACCGAACGCGTGGGTCACGGTGAGCATCGATGCGAGCCCGAGCGTCCAGAGCAGCGGGGTGGGCGTTCGCTTGGGTAAAAACCTTTGGTAGAGCGTGCCGAGCCCGAACGCGCCGAGCAGGTACGCCGCGGGCATCCAGCCGGAGTAGACCAACTCCGCGAGCATGATTGCAACCCGGGATCCGAGCGGGTCGTCCGTGCCGATGCCCGAGAAGATCGCGGTGCTGCCCACGAAGAGAAGCAAGAGCACAAGGACGGGCCAGGAGACCCCCCGCTCGGTGCTCGGCGATGTTGTGCTCGTCGGCATGGGCGGATTGTACTGCGCCCGGCTCTGTAACGAGCGACGGGGGCGGGCGGGCTAGAATAACGCATGGCTTTGGGACCCATCTCATCCAACCTCCCGCCCGACGCAGAGATCATCGAGCCCATGTGCGCGGTGTTCCGGCGTGCGATCAAAGCGGAGGGGCTCAAGTACACGCCCGAGCGGGCGCAGATCCTCGACACGATCATCGAGTTCGACGGGCTTTTCGAGGCCGACCAGCTCCTCGAGACAATCAAGGAACGCGGGCACTCGATCTCCAAGGCAACGGTCTACCGCACGCTCAAGCTCCTCGAATCCTGCGGCATTATCCAGCATGTGCTCTTCGATCGCGAGCAGTCGCACTACCAGCTCGCCGTGGGTAATACAGGGAACACGCTGCTGATCCACGCGGACACGGGGGAGGTGGAGACGCTGCAGATCCCGGAGCTGATCGAGCTGCGTGACCGGATCTGCCGGGAGCGGGGGCTCAAGGCGCAGGGTCATCGGCTGCAGATCTTCGTCACATCCGGCAAATAGGCATCCGGTTTTATTCGATCGCGACGCGCATCCCGATCGCCGACGCCGCGTCGTGCAGACGCATAATGTCTTCGAACGAGACATCGTCCGCGCCGACGATCAGCAGGACGAGGTCCTCGCTTGTGGATTTGTCGAGATCGCTGATGACGGTGACGGCCTGCTCGATAAGCAGTTCCTTGTCGAGCAGGCCGTTGACAAGCACGGCTCCGTTGCGGGAGAAGACCTCGATGCGGACCATCGGTGCGGGAAGAACGAACCGCGAGCCCTGTTCGCGGGGCAGATTCTCGTGCGGCTCTGGGAGGGAGGCGCGGAGGAACCATTCCTGGCCCGCGATGGTGGTGCTCGCCATAAAGAAGATCAGGATGACAAGCACGACATCGACCATCGGGGTCATCGTCGGACCAAAGCGGCCCCTGGACGCGTCGACGATGTTCCGCCGGCGCAGCGGACGATGGGGACGCTCGCTGCGCTCTTGCTCGCTCATGGCAACCGCTCCGTGACGAGCTCGACCTGGTCAACCCCGGCACCGCGTACGGCCTGCAGAACAGGGCGGACCGTCCCGAACGGCGCTGCGCGATCGGCGCGAACGCTGACGGCGAGCGTCGGGTCACGCAGGATCTGCCCACGCATCTCGCCCTCGAGTCTTGCGAGCTCGATGGGCTCACCGTTGAGTGTGAGCGAGCCATCGGTATGCACGCCGAGCGTGATCGGATCCTGGTCTTGTGTTTCAACGATCCCTGTCGCGGTGCTCGGCGGGTTGATCTCCGTCCGTCGATCGATCGCGAGCTGCCCGACGAGCAGATAGAAGATAATGAGCACCATAACCACATCGATCATCGGCGTGACATTCACGCGTCCGCCGTGTGCGTTGCTCGAGATAATCGATCGCAGGCGCACGCTACCCGTCCTTCTCGGGGATCATGTCCACGAGCTCGCCCGCGTCACCCATCGCCTGGTTGCAGTGTTTCTCGACGATCGATCTGTAGAAGCCGTAGACCAGCAAGCAGGGCACCGCGAGCACGAGCCCGAGGAGCGTGTGGAAGAGTGCTTTGGAGATCCCGAGCGAGAGATCGGTTGGACCCGCGCTCCCCCCGGCTTGCCCGAGCCGAACGAACGCGAGGATCATGCCCCAGACGGTTCCCGCGAGCCCGATCAGTGGTCCGAGCTCGCCGATGATGCGGAGCATATCCAGCGGTCGCGTCCAGCGGGCGCACGCATTGGACGCCGCGATTTCGGCGGCATCGCGCATCGCGCTGTGGCCTTTGCTGCGCACACGCCACGCGGCTTGCACCGCGGCACCAACAATCGAATCATCATCCACGAGCGCCCGCTCGATCTCCGGCGTGTTGCCGGTTGCGAGGTTCTCACGCAGCCGTTTGGGGAGCGCCTTGGGCGAAATGATTGACGCCCGGCAGTCCATGACGATCCGCGCGATGAGCATCACCGCGACCAGCGAGCCGACCACGAGGACCACGCTGAAGAAATCAAAGCTCTCGCTGAAGAGCGACCAGACGCTCGCGGCGCTGTCTTGCGTTTGCGCGAGGGTCACCGTTGGACTGAATCCGTTCATAGCTACAGGTTATCCGCTCTTCGTCGCGCGTGCGAGCCGCTCGAGCACGGCATCCCAGATCGCGTTGTCTCCCGCCGGCGGATGCTCGATCCAGATCTCCCCGCACGGACCGGCATCCGCCCGGTGCATCGCGCTGTAGAGTCCCGATGCGTATCCTTCGGGGTCCCCCGGTAACCCCGCAAACACGCCCCCCGACGGATGCGACGAGATCGACCACGCAATGACTGCGGCCGCGGATGGTGCAGACGCGAGATCCGAGCTCTTTACGAGCCGGCAGGGGGTCCGGGGCTGATAGTGCGCCCCGAGCAGTCCGGGCGATCGGAGCGGGGATCCATCTTCAACAAGTGAGGCATGCTCAACATCGACACCGAGTGTGTTGCTCAGTAAGTCCCTGCCGACAACACCGGGACGGAGAACGCGTGGCGCGCCGGACGCAAGGTCGAGCACGGTGGATTCGATCCCCGCGCGGCATGCGCCGCCGTCGATGATAACGAGGTCTTTCTCTGGGAAACCGGCGAGGACATGTTCCGGGGTGGTGGGGGAGATCCATCCCGAGGGGTTGGCGCTGGGCCCGACGATCGGTCTGCCGAACGCCTCGATGAGCGCGAGCGCGACGGGATGCGCGGGGCAGCGGATCGCGACGGTCTCCCCGCCCGCGCAGACAATCCCGGGAACACAACCCGATTTCTTGAGCACGATCGTCACCGGACCGGGCCAGTGGGCCCGCGCGATCGCGTCCGCACGCTCGGTCCATTCTTCGACGAGCGGTTGCGCCATCTCGATGCCCGAGACATGCACGATCAGCGGGTTGGTGCTCGGGCGTCCCTTGAGCGAGAACACCGCGTGCACAGCTTCCTCATTCAACGCGTCGGCACCGAGCCCGTACACCGTCTCTGTCGGGAACGCGACCGGGCGATGCGCGGTGAGCTCCGCGATACCCGCGGCGATCGCTTCCGGACCAGACAGGATCCTACTCATCACCCTCGGCGTCCTGCTCGCCCGCTTGCTGCCCATCACCCGCCCGCTCCATCGGGGATTCGCCCGCCGCGAGCTGGTTCGCGTCCGGGACAACGAGATCAATCCGGTTCCGCTGCAGCGTGGTGCCCATCGCTTCATAGAGATCAACGAGCGAGGTGTTGTAGGCGACGAGCGCCGATGCCTCCGCGAGCTCCGCCGCCGCGAGCGCTTCCTGCTGGTTGAGTTCGAGGTTCAGCCGCTCGATCGAATACCCGGCGTTCGTGAGTTCCTTCTCGACGATCAGGGACCGCAACGCCTCGCCCTGGGCAACGCGCGAGAGCGTGGACTGCTCGATCAGCGTGTGGTTGGTGAAGACCCGGTTGAGCGCGTCCTTGACATCGAGCACGATCCCCTGCACGGCTCTTCGGTACTGTACGACCGAACGCATCCGATCGAGCCTCGCCGATCGCACGCCGGCCTCGCCCGCGCGGTTCCCGATCGGTTGCTCGAATGACACGCCGAGAATCCAGTCGTCGACAAAGCGATTCGCGTCCGTATCGTCGTAGGCGTTCCCGAAGGTATCCGCGAGCCCGACCAGCCGCGCCTGGGCGATGAGGTCCAGCCTGGGTTTGCGGAGATTCTTCGCGACCGTCTCGCGGATGGTCGCGTCGTCGATGGTCAGCAACGCGGTTTCCAGCTCGGGGCGATTCGTGACGGCGTCGCTGATCGCCTCGACAAGCGAAAACCCGAGTTCTTCCTCGATTCCGTCGTGCGCCGGGAGGATTACAGCTTCGGAGCCGACGGGGAGATTCGGGTCGTTGAGCAGCGATTTGAGCTGGTCGCTCGCGATGCGCAGATTGGTGCGTGCGGTGAGCAGATCCCCACGCCGACGCTCGACGCGTGCGACCGCGTCAGCGACCTGCGCCTGTCTCGCGTCCTGCACCCGGCGTGCCTTGATGTCGTCACGCACCTCGATGCCGCGTTGCAGCAGCTTGTGACGGATGACAAGCTCCTTGTAACGCAGCACGAGATTCCAGTACGCCCGCTCGGTGTCCGAGGTTGTCGCGATGAGCTGCGAGCGCAGTGTGCTCACGGAGCCGCGCTCCGCGTTGCGTGCGAGTCGGACCTCGGAGAGCACGGTGTCCGAGCCGAACCCGCGGAGCAGCGGCTGCGTCACCTGGGCCGTCACGCCGGTCGTTCGCGCGGGGTTGGGGACCGGGGTTGCGCCGAAGAACGAGCTCTCGACATTGTTGTTATTGAGATCGTGGGTGATCGAGACAGAGCCGCCGCTGGTGAGGTCTTTGCGGACACCCACGCTGCCGCTTGTTGTCTGCGATGCGTTGCGGACGATTGCCGCGGAGCCGCCCCCTAGCGCCTGCCCGGGCTGGGGGGTGTTGGAATCCTGGTACTGCGCCTCGCCGAAGATCGTCCAGTCGAACGCTGCTTGCGCCTGCACGACCCCCGCTTCGCTGATCGCGGGCGCGTAGCGGGCGATCTCGACATCGAGGTTGTTGCCCGTGCTCGCGTGGATCGCGTTCTCTAGTGAGATCGGCACCATCGTCGTCGGCTGCCCGAGCAGGTCCTCGCCGAGCAGTTCCGCGAGGCCCGGGCTGTCGAGCGTGTCCAGCGCGCCGAGCTGGGCGAGATAACCATCGACGGAATACTCGTCCTCGATAATCTTGAGGTGGTCCGGGCGGATCTCGAGCTTGGTCAGATCGGTCTGCAGCGAGAGGGTGCGGCGTTCGGGGGCAGCCTTCGCTTGGTCAACCTCGCGCTCGATCGCGAGGACCATCGAACGCTGGAGCTCGGAGGAGGACTGGGGCTGGAGCGGCGAGGCGCAGCCCGCGAGTGTGCTCAGCACAAGCGGGATCGCGACCAGTTGGATCGATCGTGGGGGATGGGTCTGCATGATCGCGAACGATAGGGATTTGAACGCTGCCGGGTCGGTATCCGGGCTCGGCATCCCGTATTCTGGGCAATTTCCTCCGCCCGCAATCCGTGTTCTTTCCCGTGCTGGACGAATACCATACCCGAGACCCACAGCCCCGCTCAGACCGACGCGGACGATCGCATTAGGAGGCACCCGTGCGCCGAACTCTACTCTCCATCACCGTTGCCCTCGCCTCGCTCAGGTTGCTCCCCGCCTCTGCTCTGGGGCAGCCCGCCGGGAGCCTCGAGTACCCCGCGGAGATCACCGGCTCTTGGTATGTCGTGCTCTCCGAGGAAGCCGTGATGCGTGCCGGCGACGAAGAGGTCTTTTATGCCGTCTCTCGATTCCCTCGGGGATCGATGCTCGTCGCTTCCTCGACGACGGACCGCTACGCCGCCGTTTGCTACCCCCTCTCGCTCGGGGCCCTGGTGCCCGTTGGAGAGGTCGAGCGGGTGGACGCGGAGCATGTCCGTCTGACCGAGGAGTCCAAGCTCCGCGCCGCCTCGTCGCTGCTCGGGATGTCCGGCAGCTGGAAAGGGCTCTATGAGCTCCCGCTGCTTGCGGGGACCGAGCTGGAGGTCATGGAGGAGCTCAAGAGCGACACGGGGCAGGTGGTCGGCTACCGCGTTGCACCGCCGCACCCCCCGGTCGCCAGCGCGTTCCCGGTCGGGTATGTCAAGATGTCTGATCTCCGCCCGGCGACTCCCGGAGAGGTCCAGAAATTCTTGGGAAAACCCGCTCCGAAGGCGGCGCCCGAGCGGACCAACCTCCCGCCTCAGCCCGTCGAAAAGATCGAAACGATCGAGGGTCTGGCGGATCCGGTCGGTGCGAGTGAGGATGCGGGATCCGAGGAGATTGATACTTCTTTGCTCGATGATATCGAGATCCCGGAGCCGACCATCCACACCGGGATCCAGCCGGCTGCGGAGCCCAGCGAGGACCCCGCGATCGAGGAGCCGAAGCCCGACGAGCCGGTGATCATCAACAACACGGAGATTATCCCGGACAAGTCCGCGCCGCCGAGCCAGAAACCGATCCTGAGCGTGTCCGCGCTCGAGACCCTCGAGGCGTCGTTCGATGACGCACGCCGGCTCCCGCGTGAGGAACTCGACAATGCGCTCGAGGAGCTGCTCGCGGAGTACACCCGTGCCTATGACGCGGCGGGGGACGACGAGTCGCTCGCGACCGCACTCAGCCAGCGGATGGAATGGCTCAAGATCCGCATGGAGACCCGCGATCAACGCCGGGCGATCGCCCAGACGCTGCACACCGCGGACGAGAACCAGATCGCGATCCAGCAGGGGATCGAGAAGTGGCAGAGCGGGCGGGCCTACATCCTTGTTGGGAAGATGGTCCCGAGCGCCGTGTACACCGGCGAGCGTCTGCCGCTGCTCTACCGCGTGCAGGGCAACGATCCGTACACCGGAGAGCAGACGACGATCGGCTATGTCGCGCCGGGCTCGGACCAGGACTACCGCCACCTGCTCGGTCGGGTGGTCGGCGTGGTGGGCGCCTCGGAGCTCGACTCTGCGCTGAACCTGCGGATCATCCGTCCCTCCCGCATCGACGCGATGCCCCAGAACTGATCGGGACGCATGCCGACTCCACCCAAAGCCGGCATCCGTCTGGGTGACGGGCTCTCCGCGCTCGCGGATCCGGTCCTCGGCGCGCGCCAGGCGAGCGAGCGGGCGTTTGACCGGCTCGACGGGCTCCGGGCAGACCTCGTGATCGTGACGGTGACCGCCCCCTTCGCGGCAAGGGTCGGGATGATTGCGGATATCGTCCGCGAATCACTCAGCCCGGGGAACCTGCTGATCGTCACCGCGTCGAGCATCATGGGCGGCTCGACAGAGATCCACGGCAAACCCGGCATCTCCGTGCTCGCGATGCACCTACCGGGTGTGGATATTCATCCGTTCTGGTTCGACCACATCACCGGGGTCGAGACGCTCGAGACCCGTGCCGCCAACATCGCGTACACGATCGGCGCGTCCGATCGGATGCGCGCGGTGCTGTTCTTTGCGGATCCGTTCTCGGTGCCTCTGGTGACGATGGTCCCGGCGCTCAGCGCCTCGCGGACCGAGATCGCGAGCAAACGCGGGCCCGGCACACCGATCGGAACGATCATCGGGGGGATGGCATCGGCCTCGAACCGACCGATGGGCAACACACTCTACCTCAACGGGGAGCTCCGCAACGAGGGGGCGATGGGTGTGACGCTCTCGGGCCCGCTGCGGGTCGACACCGTGGTCTCGCAGGGCTGCCGACCGATCGGCGAGCCCGTGATCATCACCAAAGCGCGGGGCAATCTGATCCTCGAACTCGGCGGACGCCGCGCGGTCGATGTCATCCGCGAAACCGTGCACATGCTCAGCGACGAGGACAAGCAACTCATGGGCAACGGCTTGCTGCTCGGGCGCGTGATCCATGCGCACAAAGAACGCTACGGGCGCGGCGATTTCCTGATCCGCAACATCATGGGCGGGGACGAGGACTCCGGGGCCGTCGCGGTCGCCGACATCATCCGCGCCGGGCAGACCGTGCAGTTGCACCTGCACGACGCGCAGACGGCACGCGAGGATCTGCAGCTGCTGCTCGATGGTCAACGCCTCTACGACAAGCCCGCGGGCGCGTTTGTTGTTTCGTGCAACGGACGCACAGACAAGTTCTTCGGCGAGGATGGATACGACGCGCGAGCGATCGCTCACGCCTTCGATCCGGAGGAGGATGGCGCCCGAAAAGCGAAGAGCGGGATAGAGGTCGATCCCTCGGCGGGCATCCCGGTCGGCGGTTTTTTCGCGGCCGGTGAGATCGGACCGCTGGGCAACGAGATCTTCCATCACGGTCACACGGTCGTCGCGGCGTTGTTCCGGGATGCATAAAAACAGAGAGCCGATCGCCCGGCTCTCCGCTCAGACTGTTTGTTCCCGGGTTGCGGTTACGGGCAGCCCGCGTTGAACTGGTTGAGGAACTCGAAGACATCGAAGACATCGAGGATGCCGTCTTGCACGAAGTCGACAACGCACGCCGGCCCGGCGGGCGTTGGCTGGAACTCGTACGCGCCGAGGTCAACACACAGCTCCCAGGTTGACACGCCCGTATTGCTGGTCGCGGGATCGTCGAGGTTCCTGACATCACCGTTGAGATCAAACATGGTGTCGAGGACCGAGATGTTTGCGAGATCCCCGCGGGAGTTGCCCGCGTCGATCGCGGGAGAGCCCGGCATCAGCATAAAATCGTTGGAAGCGTCGCCATCGGTTCCCATCGGGTCGACAAACATCGGGTTCGCATCAAAGTTCCCGCTCGCGTTCGGCGTCCCCGTGGGACCCTCGGGGAGCAGAGTGTAGGTGTTCACGAAGTTCCCCGGGCCCTGGTTGGAGTTCGCCGAATCGTTGACAACGATGCAGTTAAGCAGGTTTGTGTTCGCATCGGAGCGGTAGGTATGGAAGGAGTCGGCCGCCGTCGGGCTCACCGCGCTGTTGTTGTAAAAAGTGCAGTTCGTTGCCTGGAAAGTCTGCTCGTTGCGGACGACGCCGCCATCTGTTTCCGCGATATTCTCGCGGAACACGCAGTTCACACCACGGAACACATCCAGGTCCGAGACCCAGATAGCACCACCCCCGAAGTCGGCATGGTTCATCTCGAAGATGCAGCTCTCGGTAATCACGATTCCGAGGCTCGTGGTCCCGAGCACCGCGATCCCACCGCCGCGGCTGGTGGCGTTGTTGCCGACAAAGCTGCAGTCAACGATGTCCGCCAGTAACCCGGCCATCGCGTACGCGATCCCGCCACCCTCGACACCGGTATTGCCCTCGATCGTGCATCCAACGAAGGATTTGGTGAGTGTGCCGGCGAGGTACACGCCGCCACCGTTGACGGTCGAGGTGTTGTTGCGGATGATGGTGTTGGTGATCGTTCCGCCGCCGGACATGTACAGCCCACCGCC
>JAGQOC010000021.1 GCA_020427745.1 Phycisphaerales bacterium
GTCGATGGTGGTGAGCCCGGTGGTGTTCGCGTAGCCGAGGTAGGAGATCTGGACCGGGGCGGGCTTGGTCGCGAGGATCGGGAGGTTGTTGGATGCGAAGTGCCCGGTGAGCTCGACGAGGATATCGATCCGGTCTTCGAGGATCGTGTCGATGATGCCCCGCAGATCGTTGGAGCGGTGGAGCCGCCAGTGATCGGCGGCGGACTCGAGCCGATCGGTGACGGCGTCGCGGCGGGCGTTTGTCGAGTAGAGGAAGACCTCGAACTGGTTGTGGTCGTGGTGATCGAGGATGGGTGCGAGGAAGTAGTTGTTGGAGTGCTGGCGGAACTCCGCCGAGATGTATCCGACGCGGATTTTTCGGTTTGGTTCGGGCGCGTTGCTGTGCTGGTTGCGGGCGCGGAGATGCCCCTGGAGCACAAGCCCGAAGCGTTGGTGGAGCTCGAAGGATTGCTCGGGGGTGAGCTCGTCGTCGTAGGTACTCGCGAGCGCGAGGACATCGTGGAGGATCGGGTTCTGTGGGAAGCGTTTGCTCGCTTCATCGAGGCGTGTCACGGCTGCGTGGGCACGCCCGGCGTTGGCATCGAGCAGTGCCCGGTTGATGATCGCGTCCTGATTGTTGGGTTGAAGCCTGATGAGCCGATCGAAAAGGGTGATTGCTTGGGCAGCGTATCCGGTTTCTTTGAACGCGACCCCTAGGCCGTTGATCGCGTCGGGGAGGTCGGCGTTGAGTTCGAGGGCGCGTTGGTAGTGGGGGATGGATTCGGTGAAGCGCTTGGCGGTGGCGTGGACGCTGCCGATCGCGGCATGGAACTCCGCGCGGTTGGGATCCGCTTTGGCGGCTTGTTCCGCGTGGTACATCGCGCGGTCGAGGTCGCCCTTGGCGATCAGCACGCCCGCGGCGATGTAGTGTGCGTCGCCGAGCTTTGGGTTCTTTGCGAGCACGCGTTGGATGGTCTGCAGGGCCTTTTCGTGCTGACCGGATTGGTGCAGCTTGATCGCGCTGTTGAGCTGGGCGGTTGTTTGCCCGGTTGGTGCGGAGGGGCGGCTCATCGGGCGCCTCCTGCGCGGACGCCGATGAGGCCTTTTGCGTGGTCGCGTGCGTTGGTGTCGGCGCTGAGCACGGCGGCGAGTGTTGCGTTGGGCTCTACGCGGACCGCGTTGATGGTCTCGTGAACGATTTCGGTCATCTGTCCGAAGCGGATCTGTTCGTTGAGGAATGCATCGACGGTGATCTCGTTAGCGGCGTTGAGAATCGCGCCGGCGGTGCCTCCGGTTTGGATCGCGTTGAGGGCCATGCGCACGGCGGGGAAGCGGGCGTGGTCAATGGGCTCGAAGTCGAGGGTGCTCAGAGTGCTCAGGTCGAGCCGATCGCAGACCCCGGTGGTCCGGTCGGGGTAGCAGAGCGCGTGCTGGATCGGGCAGTGCATATCGGGGGCGCCGAGCTGGGCGATGATTGAGCCGTCGGTGCATTCGACGAACGCGTGGACGATCGATTGTGGGTGGATGATCGCGTCGAGTTTGTCGGCGTCGACGCCGAAGAGCCAGTGGGCCTCGATGAGCTCGAGCCCCTTGTTCATGAGGGTGGCGCTGTCGATGGTGACCTTGGCGCCCATCGACCAGTTGGGGTGGTTGAGCGCATCGCTCGGTGTGGCGTTTGCGAGGTCTTCGACGGGCCATTCGCGGAGCGAGCCGCCCGAGGCGGTGAGGGTGATGCGGGCGATGGAGTTGTCGATCGGGGTGGGCGGGGTGTAGCCGCGACCGAGGAGCCCGAGGAGGCATTGCCACACGCCGGCGTGTTCGGAATCGACGGGGAGGATGTGCGAGCCGGATTTTCGCGCTGCGTCGATGACGAGCTTGCCGCCTGCGACGAGGGATTCTTTGTTGGCCAGCGCGATGTCGATGCCCTGCTCGGCGGCGTACAGGGTCGAATCGAGACCCGCGATGCCGACGATCGCGCCGACGACGAGGTCAGGCTGGGTGTCCTCGATCAGTCGGCGCGCGGCACATGCGCCGCGCCGGAGGTTGCGTCCCGAGTCGTTGATCGACGAAGAATCATCACAGAGCGCGAGCTCGCGGACATTCATCGCGTCGGCCTGCTCAAAGAGCGTCTTCGCGTCGGAGCCCGCGCAGAGCCCGACGATCTCGAAGCGTTTGTGTGGACCGATCGCGTTGCAGTGCTCGACGACGGCGCGGGTTTGTCGGCCGATCGAGCCGGTGGAGCCGAGAACGGCGATACGGAGCGGTGTCTGGTCGGTCGTCGGCATCATGCCCTCGCCGGTTGCTTACGAATCGATCCCGAGCTTGGCGATCTCGCTCGCGGAGAGTTTTCTGCGGGCGTTGGAGTACAGACCCCGACGGGCGGGCTTGGGCTCGGGTGTGGGCTTGGTGGGCTCGCTCGGTTTGGGCTCGCTCTTTGGTGCGGGCTTCGCTTCGGGCTTTGGATCCGGCTTGGATGCGGCCTTGGGTTCTGATTCCTTGGGCTCGCTGCCGGGGCGCGGCGGGCGTCGGCGCGGGTTGCGCTTGGCGGGCGGCTCAGAGGATTCATGCTGCTCGCCGTCGGGGGCTTCCGGCTCGGGAGTTGCGCCGTGTTCGGACTCTTCGTTTGTCGATTCTTCGTCCGAGCGTGAGCGTCCGCGTCCGCCGCGTCGGCGGCGTCGGCGTTTCTTTTTGACACCCTCTCCGTCCTCGTTCTCGGGTTCGGGGTGTTCGTTGTTCTCGTCATCGGACTCGCTGTCTTCGGTGCCCTTGGGCTCGTCGGGCGGCGTTTCGCCCTGCTCGTTGCCCTCGGTTTCGCGATCGGAGCGTTTGCCGCGGCGTCTGCGTCTGCGTTTCTTCTTCGTGGTCCCGGCGTCTTCCTCGATGTCCTCGTTCATGTCGATGGACTCGGCGGAGGACGCGTGGGCCTCGGCTTCGTGGGCCTTGGCGAGTTCTTCGAGGATCTTCTGTGCGGTGGTTTCGTCGGCCTCGTCGAGTGGGTCGACGGCCCAGCTGCCGTCGGCGCTCTGGGTATCGAGCCAATCGACAACGGCGGGCTCGGTGTGTCCGCGCGAGGGCTTGAGTTTCTCGATGGAGATATCGTTGCCCTTGGCGTCGTAGGCGTAGAACGCGAAGCGGTCGATGGGCAACGAGTCGGAGACGCGGACATCGACGAGCTTGCCGCTCGTGAGCTCGATGCGTGTGAGGCTCTTTCGGCGTGTCGAGAGCAGCGATCCTGCGACGCGGGAGTGGACGACGAGCTCGGCGCGGTGGACCTGCTCGTAGTCGATGAGTGCCGCGAGATCGCGGAGCGCGGAGGACGCGACGGAGTCGGGGCGTTGTGCGAGCCCGCGGCCGTGGCACATGGGGCACTCGGAGAAGTGCATGGATTCCATGGAGCCGCGCATGCGCTGGCGGGTCATCTCGAGGAGCCCGAAGGGTGAGATCGGCGCGATGGTCGATTTCGCGCGGTCGCGTTTGAGTCGATCGCGGAATCGTTGCTCGATTTCCTTTCTGTGCGACGCGTGGCGCATGTCGATCATGTCGTTGACGACGAGCCCGCCGAGGTCGCGGAGGCGGAGCTGTCGGCAGATCGCGTCGACCGCTTCGAGGTTGGTCTGGAACGCGTTGGATTCCGCGTCCTTGGCGCCGCGGGATTTGCCGCTGTTCACATCGATGGCGACGAGCGCCTCGGTCTGGTCGATGACGAGGCGTCCGCCGGAGGGGAGGTGGACCTCGCGGGCGTGGATCTCCTCGATCTGGGGCTCGATCTCGAAGGCGTGGAAGATCGGGCGGGTGCCGACATAGTGGGCGAGCTTGGTGCCCGAGCGCGGTGCGGCGATCTTGATGAAGTTGGCGACGCGGTTGAGCGCGGACTCGGAGTCGATGACGACGCGGGAGACCTCGGAGCTCAGCAGGTCGCGGATCGAGCGGACGAGCAGGTCGGATTCTGTGTAGAGCAGCTTGGGTTTAGACTTGGATCCGATCTTGCGTCGTTTCTCCATGTCCTTCCAGAGGCGCTGGAGGTACGCGAGGTCACGCTTGAGTTCGGCTTTGTTGCGGTCGAACCCGGCGGTGCGGAGGATGAACCCGAATCCTTCGGGGAGATCGAGGTGCGAGAGGATCTCTTTGGCGGCTTTTCGTTTGTCGTCGTCTTCTTCCTTGCGGGAGACGCCGACCTTGTCCATGCCGGGCATCATGACGAGGAACCGCCCGGGGATGGAGAGGTAGCTGGTGAGCGAGGGGCCCTTGGTGCCGACGCCTTCTTTGAGGACCTGAACAATGATCTCCTGGCCCTTCTTCAGGCAGTCCTGGATGGGCGGGCGTGATTTGCGTGGGGTCTTCTTTCCGACGCGCTCGGTTTTGTCGTCGCCCTTGGCGAAGTACTGGGGGTGGAGGTCGGAGACATGGAGGAAGCCGTTCTCTTCGGTTCCGAAGTCGATGAAGGCTGCCTGGATGGACTGCTCGATGTTCGCGACGCGTCCGACATAGATGTTGCCGACGCGTGAGACCTGGTCGGCGGGCTCGGTGGAGAACTCCTCGAGTTTGCCGTCCTCGAGCATGGCGATGCGGCATTCCTCGCCGGGGACATAGTTCACGATCATCTCAACGACGGGTGGCTTTGCGTCTTTGGATGACTTGGGGCGTGCGCTCGTGGCGGGCTTGTCGGCGTCGGATGCCGACTTGGTCGCGGACTTCTTTGTTGAGCGTTTGCGGCTGGCCTTTTTCTTGGCGGGCTTGGGCTCTTCGGCTTCGGGCTCGCCAGTATCAGCGGAGGGTTCGGGTTCCGGCGTGGCGGGCTCCGTGGGCGACTCGGTGTCGGAGTCCACGGTGGTGGACGCGGGCTCTGCTTCGGCGGGTTCGTCTGCGGCAACCACAGGCTCGTCCGCGGCGGCGGGCTTTTTCTTCGTGGTCTTCTTGGTTGTTTTCTTCTTGGTCGATTTCTTGGTCGGGCGACGCGGGGCCTTCTTCTTTGCGGGCGCGTCGGCGACTTCTTCGGTAGACTCTGTCTGGGTGGTTTCGGTTTCGTTGATCTGTTCTTCGGACATCCTCGATGACCCTTCGTGGGTCAGCGGCGTGGTGGTGCGTATCTAGTGCGCAGCCGATCCTCGTTGCCCGCGGGGTTGTTCGCGTAGGACAACCCGGGTGATCGTTCGATCGCCGCGGATGGAGGTTGGGCATGACGCGGTCTGTAGACGCACGCTGGGCTCGCTGACCAGGTGTGCAGGTGCGGACTTTCGACCTCCGCGAGCGCGGGTTCCGGGCGCCTTGTTGCGGAGCGAAGCTCAACGACAGTCGGCGGTCCGGATGATCGATCCGCAGCGGGGCTGCGCCCACGCTGCACGGTGTATGCTGTGCCGAGGGTCCGCGGTGGAAACTCCATGCGGGCTAGTCGAGAGGACGCCTCTCAAACACCTCGGGGACAAGTTTTCTTAGCCGATCGCGGACATAGCCCGCGGCTTCGGTTTCGGAATCGTAACTGATCGCCTTTTTGGCGATCCGCTCGCAGTGCTCGACGGTCAGCCCTCTGATCGCCTGCTTGAGTAACGGTATGCCCGACGCGGTGACGGAGAGGGTTCGGATGCCCAATCCGATCAACAATGCCGCGAACTCGGGGTCTCCCGAGGAGGCTCCGCAGCTGGAGATCGGGATGTCGTGTCGTCTTGCAGATCTTGACACATCCCGAACAAGCTTGAGAACCGCCGGGTGGATCGGGGTATATAACGATGCCACCTGCTCATTGGTTCGGTCGACGGCGAGGGTGTACTGCACCAGGTCATTGGTTCCGAGGCTAAAAAAGTCGACTTCTCGCGCAAAGGCGTTGGCCATCAGGGCGGCTGCGGGGACCTCGAGCATCATGCCGACCTGGATATCTCGATCGTACGCAATCCCTTGCTCGTCAAGGTTTTCCATTTCCTCTCGGAGAAAATATTTACCTGTTCGGAACTCGCTGATGTTGGTGACGAGAGGGAACATGACGCGGACGGGGCCGTGGGCGCTGGCGCGGAGGATGGCGCGAAGCTGGGTCCGGAAGAGCCCGAGATTGGCCAGGCAATAACGGATGGAGCGGAGCCCGAGGAAGGGGTTGCGTTCGGGGTTTTCGCTCTGGAGCTGGGTGTACTTGTCGGCGCCGAGGTCGATGGTGCGGATCGTGAGCGGGAGCCCGTTCAGACGATCGACGCACTGCTTGTAGGACTGGTAGTGGTCTTCTTCGGTGGGGAGGGTGTTGCGGGTGAGGTAGAGGAACTCTGTGCGGTAGAGTCCGATCCCTTTGCCGCCGTCGTCGAGGACGAGATCGATCTCCTCGGGGAACTCGATGTTTCCCAGGAGGGTGATCTTGGTGCCGTCGGCGGTGACGGCGGGGAGGTCGGCGAGTTCGTGGAGGGAGATGCGGGCTTTGCGGACCTGCTCGACGCGGAGGAGGTAGTGGTCGAGGGTCTCGTCGTCGGGGTCGAGGATGACGACGCCGTTGGAGCCGTCGACGATGATGGATTGACCATCGCGTGCGATCTTGCTGAGTGTGCGTGTGCCGACGACGGCGGGGAGCCCGAGTGCGCTGGCGACGATGGCGGTGTGTGAGGTCTTGCCGCCGAGGTCGGTGACGAAGCCTCGGACCTTGTCGCGGTCGAAGCCGGCGGTCTGCGAGGGTGTCAGGTCGCGGGCGACGATGACGGTCTGGTCCTCGTCGGCGTCGGTGATGGTTGATATTTTCTGCCCGCCCAGGTGGCGAAGGAGGCGCGAGGCCAGGTCGCGGAGATCGTCGACCTTGGATTGGAAGGTTGAGTCTGGGTGTTGCGCAAACTTGTCGGCGAGGAGCGCGAGCACGGCGCTCGAGGCGTACTCGGCGGTGACGAGCTCGCCCTCGATCATCGCGCGGATGGGATTCAGGATCGAGGGATCGTTGAAGGCGCCGATATGGAAGAGGAAGATCTTGGCGGCCTCCTTGCCCATCTCGTCGGCGGCGGTCGCGTGCAGCTCGTTGAGCTCGTCGATCGCGGCTCTACGCGCAAACTCGAAGCGTTCGATCTCCGCGGGGGCGTCCGGCGCGTTGATGGACCGGCGGGGCACGCGCAGTGATTCGTTGTCCTCGATGAGGAACACGCGTCCGATGATGACGCCTTCGGAAACCGGGATGCCTCGGATCGTTTGCATTGGTACCCAAACATCAGCCGCATATTTATGTGCGCGTGCTGAGGCATCGATCATAGGGAGAGCGGGGGCGGGGGTCGCATGGGGGCGGATGAATCAGTTCGGGCTTGACTTTGATGGTCCGATGGTCGACAATTCCGTATCGAAGGGTCCGGTGCGGTGCACCGATCCGTTCCTCCGACGCGTGTTTGGGTGTTTCGCCGAGCGTCGCGTCGACTGCATGAAGATACATGTCCACCAAAACGCTTTCCGGCATATTGCATTGGCCGAAGCGCACGGAAGGTCGCATCAGGCAGGTGTCCGATGCGTCGATCGTGCTCGAAGCCCACGACGACCCGTTTGTGCCCGTGCACTTCGGCGACGAGTTGCCGCTGCGCGACGGGCTGCGTGTGCAGGTTGAGGTGGGCGAGAAGATGCCGAGGCGTCGACGGAAGGGCAAGAAGCCCAGCGGCCCGCGCAAGCCCAGACCGGTCGTTGAGCGGTTTATCTCGATCGAGGGGATGACGCCCGAGGAGTTTGCCAATCAACTGCCCTTCGAGGAGCTGACGAGCATTGATCCTTCGCCGAGATTGACACTGGAGTACCCGGGGTGCCCGCCGGCCTGCAGGCTTATCGACCTGTTCTGCCCGATTGGGCGCGGGCAGCGCGGGATGATTGTCTCGCCTCCCAAGGCGGGGAAGACGACGCTGCTCAAGGACATCACGACGGGGATCCTGATCAATCACCCGGATGTGCATGTGATCGCGTTGCTCGTCGATGAACGCCCGGAAGAGGTGACGGATTTCACACGGACCTTCCTCGGCTCGCACGCGCAACGCTCGGGCGATGCCGAGTGGGACAAGCCGTGGAAACCCGAAGCGATTGAGGTCATCGCGTCGAGCAACGACCACGATATCAAGCGCCACATCGAGATCTCGCTGAGCACGCTCGATCGCTGCAAGCGGATGGTCGAGATGGGGCAGGATGTTGTGATCGTGCTCGATTCGCTCACGCGTCTCGGGCGGGCGTTCAACCGCTCCAACAAGCACGCGAACTCGGGGCGGACGATGTCGGGTGGGATCGATTCCAAGGCGCTCGAGGTGCCCAAGCAGATCTTCGGCGGCGCCCGCAACACGGAAGAGGGCGGGAGCCTGACGATCATCGCGACCTGCCTGGTCGACACGGGGAGTCAGGGGGATCAGGTGATCTTCGAGGAGTTCAAGGGCACGGGGAATATGGAGCTGATCCTCGATCGGCGGATCGCGGAGAAGCGGTTGTTCCCGGCAATCAATCTCGCCGCGAGCGGGACGCGCAAGGAAGATTTGCTCATCGAGCCGGGGCCGCTACAGACGATCACGGCGTTGCGTCGTCGGATGATGAACATGCCCCCGCCGCAGCAGGTCGAGCAGCTGCTGGCGGCGTTGAGCCGGTTCGAGACAAACGAGGCGCTCGTGGGTTCCGCGGGCTGAATGCGGAGTCAAGCAATGAAAAACGCCCGGAAGAACCGGGCGTTTTTTCTTGTATCGGTCTGATTATGGGCAGCCGGCGTTGAAGAGATCGAGGTAGGCGAAGACATCGAAGATATCGAACGAGCCGTCTGCTGTGAAATCCGCGGCGGGGTTGGCGGTGTTGAAGGCGTCGAGGAAGGCGAAGACATCGAAGATGTCCAGCGAGCCGTCGCCGGTGAAGTCCGCGGGTCCGCAGCCGAGCACGAGCGGGTCGGCGCCGATCTCGAGGTCGTCGATGAAGAAGCCGCCGGTGTTTGTGCCGTCGGTGAGTCGGAGGCGGAAATCGTCGACCAGCCCGAGGAAGGGGACCTGGTAGGAGAACCCGGAGGGTATTGCCGAGAGCTGCGCGGTGGTGATCGTGTCGATGGTCGCCCAGTTGCCGAAGAAATCGCGGTACTGGACGAGCAGGGTGTCGTCCGTTCCGCCGAGCGACGCGGCGAAGAAGTTGATATAGGCGGCGTCGTTGGCGAGTGGGGTGAGGTCGATGTCAACGGTCTCGGCGGTCTGTTGCCCGTCGAGTTCCATGCCGATGCTCGCGCCGAGTGCGCCCGCGGAGGCGGTGGTGGACGCGTCCCAGCGGAGGGCGGAGAGCGTCCCGGCGTCGAACGAATCGGTGAACGGCAGCACCTGCTCGGCGGTGGGCTGGATGCGGAGATCATCGATCATCCATTGGTCGCTGCTGTCCGAGCCGTTCGCGACGATGCGGATGGAGACGCCGTGGTAGCCGAAGGTGTTGGGGAGCGGCGCGTCGAGGAGTGTGTAGCCGTCGGTGTCGATGCCGAAGGAGGGCATGGAGATGATGGTGTTCCAGCTGCCCGCGCTGTCTTTGAACTGCAGGTCGAGCGATTCGCCCGCTTCGACGCCGGTGGCTTTGATACGTGCGGAGATGGAGTAGCCGCCGGTGATCGCGGGGCGTCCGCCGAGGAGGACGGACTCGACGGTGTCGGTTGCGTCCATGACGAGGACGGCGGAGCCATCGGGGGCGCTCGGGTCGGTGAAGGTTTCGATGGAGCCGGAGGCCGCGAAGAGCAGATCCGACCAGTCGGTGGTCTCGAAGGACTCGGTGATCGGGATCATTACGCGGGGGGTGTAGGTCTGGGCGTATGTGACCGCGCTGAAGGTGTTGACGCGTCCGAGCCCGAAGAAATCATCGCGTCCGGGTGCGCCGAGGTCGTCAACCGTCGCGTAGAGGATCTCCTGGACATCGTCGGGTCCGAGCTCGGGGTTCACCGAGAAGATCATCGCGCCGACGCCCGCGGCGATGGGCGATGCGTAGCTCGTTCCCGAGCCGTTGCCGTAGCCGCCGCCGTTCTGCGTGGAGCGGACATTCGATCCCGGTGCGGAGATGCTGATGGCGCTGCCCCAGTTGCTAAAGCTGGACTTGGTGTCGGACGAGGTGGTCGAGGCGACGATAACAAAGTCCGGGCGGGCGGGCGAGGTCTGTGCGTTGTCGTTTCCGGCGGCGTAGAAGAGGAGCGCTCCGTTGGCCTTGAGGTCGCGCGCGAGCTGGACATTTCCGGAGGTGGTCGCGCCGGTGAAGCTGACATTGACGACCTTTGCGCCGTGCTCTCCTGCCCAGCGTGCGCCGTCGGAGATGCTGAAGGAGCTCGCGGACCCGTTGGTGCTGACGACGCGGACGGGCATGATCCTGAAGTTCCAGCCCGCGCCGACGACACCGGTGCTGTTGTTCCCGATGGCGGCGGCGCATCCCGAGACAAAGGTGCCGTGTCCGCCGACGGGGGTGACATCCCCGCCGTCGATCTGCGCGTCGTGTGTCCACGCGTTGTAGCCGCTGACGAGCGCTGCCTCGAGGTCCGGGTGGTCGAGATCGACGCCAGTGTCGCAGATTGCGACGATCACGGAGGAGTCGCCCGTGGTGATGTCCCACGCGGCGGCGGACTGGATCCGGGTGTGCTGCCAGCTCGAGCCGTACTGTGGGTCGTTGGGGATGTTGGAGACGGGGTAGAGTGTCCAGTTGGGTTGGACGAACTCGTAGTCCCCGGTCGCGATGAGCATCGACGCGAGGGATTCCTCGTCCATCCCGTTCGGGATGCGGACGACATACTCCTCGACGAACGGGCTGCGTTGATCGAGCAGTGGCATCACGCGCGCGAGGGCGTGCTCGGTGTGCCCGGTCTTTGCGCGGACATGGAGCTGGCCGCTGAACTCTTGGTTGCCGGCGATCTGCGTGAACTCCACCGGGTGATCGAGCCCGGTTGCGAACGCGTCGGCATCCCCGGGCTGCAGCGCGAGGGCTGCACCGGCACGCTCGAGAAGGCGGGCGCGTTCTGGTGATTCACCCGCCGATGCGTGGTGGGCAAGAAGGGCGGCGGTGATCAATGCGAGTGGTGCGTTGCGCATGCGGTCTGTTCTCCGGGCGCGCTCCGCGCGCCGAGGGGTTCTGAATCATGGGGCTTACGGGCAGCCGGCGTTGAACGCGTCGAGGAACGCGAAGACATCGAAGATGTCGAACGCGCCATCGTTTGTGAAGTCCGCGGACGGGTCGGATGCGTTGAACGCGTCGAGGAACGCGAAGACATCAAAGATATCCAGCGAGCCGTCACCGGTGAAATCTGCTGGGCACTCGGTGACTTCCTCGACGAACTCGGTGGTCACGGCGACATCATCGATGAACCAGCGGTCGTCGGATTCGTCGCCGTCGGCGGTGATGCGGACCTGGAGCTCGGCGGTGAATCCGTCGAAGGGCAGCGGGTACTGGTTGAGATCGAAGCTGTTCTGGTCGATGCCGTCGGAGACGATGGTGCCGATGGTGTTCCACACGCTGAACGCGTTGAGGTACTCAACGGTCAGCGACTCTCCGCTCTCGACGCCCTTGTGCTGGGAGTAGACGCGGATGTAGATCGTGGACGCCGTGGTGTTCGCGGCGATGCTGTGCGTGACCATCGAGTCGGAGTTTGTGAGCTCCGCGGCGGTCGGCCCAGCGGGCGCGTTCGTCGCGTCGGTGCTGGGGGCCGCATCCGAGCTCGACCAGTCGAAGGGTGTCTGGATTCCGGCCTCGAAGTTGTCGCTCCACGGCAGGGCGTTGGGCCCGTCGAACGCCTGGACGAGCACATCGTCGATGTACCAGTCGTCGGTTGAGTCCGCGCCCTGGGCGGTGAAGCGGAGCTTGAGCCCGTCGTGTTTGCCGAAGAGCGGGAGGTCGATGCGGTGGCGTGCGAAGACGGATTGGTCTACGCCGTCGGATGTCAGCGTGGTGAGCGTGGTCCACGCATCGAAGACATTGAAGTACTCGACGAGCAGCGATTTTCCTGATTCAACACCCTTGTGCTGAACCGAGAACGCGACCTCTGCGGGGTTGGTCTGTAGGAAGCCCGCGCGGAGCTTGAGGGTCTCGATCGAGTCGGTTGCGTCGAGGTTCATCGAGAACTCGCCCGAGGGCTCGTTGTCCGCGTCGCTGTTGACCTCGACGGTCCCGACCGGGTTCTTCCAGGTGTCGTCGAGGGTGTCGGTCGCGAAGCCGTCGCTGAAGGGGAGCGAGGTGATCGAGGGGCCGAAGATCGCGTCGAAGACAGAGCCCCCGACATTGATGCGTCCCCACCCGGTCTGGTTATCCTCGCCCGGGGTTCCCTTGTCCTCGCAGTTGTCGAAGAGGAGCTGCTCGACCTCGTCGGCGCTCAGCGCCGGGTTTGCCGAATGGATGAGCGCGAGCGAGCCGGCGGTGATGGGCGACGAGAAGCTGGTTCCCTGTGTGGTGGAGTACCCGCCGAAGCGGTTGGTGGTGAAGATGTTCGTCCCGGGCGCGATGACATCGACGCCGACGCCGGTCTCGCTGAAGTTCGCGAGGCTGTCTCCCTGGGTGGATGCGCCGACGATGGTGACATGCAGCCAGTCGTTGGTCTGGCTGACGATGCCGTCGTTGCCCGAGGAGAACACGAGGAGGTGTCCCTCGTTGCGGATCTGGTTTCCGGTGGTGTTGGTCTGGCTGGATGATGCGCCGCCGTAGGAGCAGTTGACGGCGTAGGCGCCCTCGTCGGATGCCCAGCGGGCGCCCTGGAGGATGTCGGAGATGGGCGCGGTGCCGTCACCCGCGTTGGTGACGCGGATCGGCATGATTTTGAAGTTCCAGCCCACGCCGGCGACGCCGGTGCCGTTATTGCCCTGCGCTGCGGCGCACCCCGCGACCATGGAGCCGTGCCCGAAGTAGTCGCTGACGACGCCGCCGTCGATCTGGGCGAGGTTGGTCGCGGAGTTGAAGCCGTTGACGATGCCCGCGGCGAGGTCCGGGTGGTCGAGGTCGACGCCGGTATCACAGACGGCGACGATGATGTCGTTGGTTCCGGTGTTGTAGTCCCACGCGCGTTCGGAGTCGATCCGGTTGGCCTTGTGCCACCACTGGGAGTTGTAGCTCGGGTCGTTGGGGACGGCGTGTGGGAAGCACTGCCAGTCCGGTTCGACATACTCGTAGTCGCCGGTCCGCATGAGGATCTCGGCCATCTGTTCCTCGGTCATCCCGCCCGGAAGCCAGAAGGTGTGGACATCGACATCCATGAACCCCTCGATCAGCGACGGCGCGAGCCGATCGCGTGCTTCCTGCATGCGGGCATCAACCAGCTGCTGGAGATCGGCGGCTTGATCCGCAGCTGCTCCGCGGAAGGCGTCGGGGTTGTCGAGTTTCTCTTGGGCGAAGCCTCGGGCGATCTCTTCGATCATGTCCGAGCGGTCTTTGACCTTGGCGGCCAGGCGTCCGTTGCGCTCCATCGAGCCGGGGATCGCGGTGAAAGTGGTGCGTGGGGTGATGACGGCGTCGAGGAGTCCGGCGTCGCGGTCGAGCCAGTTGAACGCCTCGCTCGCGACGCGGCGTTGGGTGGTATTGAGCGTTGTCCCTTGCGCGGAAGCGGAACCTTGCTTGGCCGGGGTGTCGATCGCGAGGGCGCTGCCGCTGACGAGAGCGAGCGCGGATGCGGCGGAGAGGCAGGAGAGGAGGGCTTTGGAGCGGCGGACAGACTTGCTCATGACGGATCTTCCTTCGGGTGCTTGCGCCCGCGACCCGGGCACGATGAGCGTGCCTGTCGCGCAGACGGAATGATTAACTTGTTCGCCGGCGGACCCCGGACGCGTTTGCTCTTCAATGTACGATGCCCCGAGATCCATGAACGATCAAGGAGCGACCCGAAAAATGCCCAAGAATCGGCATTTTCGGCGATTTCACTGACCACGATCCGTCCGAAAACATCCGGACTGACCGCCCCATCAGCGTCCGGCGGAGACCCCGTCGAACGCCCACCCACTACCCGAACAGGGTGGCGGATCTGCTGCCCCGAGCGGCGGGAACACCGAGCGGGGACACACGCCCATACGCGGATGCGTGCGCGGG
>JAGQOC010000001.1 GCA_020427745.1 Phycisphaerales bacterium
CGAACTGGCACGGAGCGTGCTACCCTTCGACGCATGAGCAGTGACCAGACCATCACCGGATTCCTCGACGCCCTCGCGGACAAACAACCTACCCCCGGCGGCGGGGCGGCTGCGGCGATGACCGGCGCCACCGCCGCGGCAACGGCGTCCATGGTGGTCTCCTACTCGCTCGGGAAGAAAAAACTCGCAGAGCACGAAGAATCGAACCAAGCCGCGGGCAAGCAGCTGGCCAACGCCCGAGTGATGTTCCTCAAGCTCGCGGAGGAAGACGCCGAGGGCTACGGCGTGCTCAACGCGCTCTGGTCGCTGGACAAGGATGACCCCAAGCGCGTCGCCCGGTGGGACGCGGCGGTCGCTGGCGCGATCGCGCCGCCGCGGGCCATGCTGGCGCTCGCGGTGGATCTGTTGATGCGCATCGAGTCGCTTGTGCCGACGACGAACCGGATGCTCAGAAGCGACCTGGGCGTTGCGGCGGTGCTCGCGGAAGCCGCGGCAAGGGCAGCGGCGTGGAATGTCCGCATCAACCTCCCGCTCGTGGATGAAACCGCCGGCGGGCGCATCGGCGAAGAGATCGATGCGGAGCTTGCACACGCGAGCAGCCTGTGCGCCGCCATCGAGAAGGGATGCGCATGATGGCGGGCGGACGCGATCTCACGAAGCCCTGGTACAACCAGAAGGATCCTACGGGGAAGACCACAACCGAGGAGGTCGGGCTGCGGTTCACCTGCACCCAGTGTGGCAACTGCTGCACGGGTCCGACGGGGTATGTGAAGTTCACCGACAAGGAAGCCGCCGCGATGGCCCGGGACCTCGGCATCACCGTCGATGCGTTCATGGCCAAGTACACCCACGACACCGAGGCCGGGCAATCGCTGACCGAGAACTACACACGCGGTTTCGGCTATGACTGCGTGTTCCTCGTCCGCGATGAGAACGGTAAATCGGGCTGCAGCGTCTACAAGTCCCGCCCCGCGCAGTGCCGAACCTGGCCCTTCTGGGAGGGCAACCTCTATTCCAAAGCCGCGTGGGAGCGGGCTGCGAAAGGCTGCCCCGGCATGAACCAGGGCAGGCTGTACGCGCCCGAGCAGATCCGCATCAGCTGCCGAAAGGCGACAGAATCCGAATCGGACTGAGGTTTCGCGCCGGATTTCTGGGCCGCGGGGGCGTGATCGCCCAATGATAGATTATGGACGCGTTCTGGCATTTCGCAAAGATGATGCTCCGGTGGCGTTGGTACCTCGCCATGGGCCTCGCGTTCGCGATGGTCAGCGCGGGCGGGATGGCAACGGGCGTCGCGGCGATCCAGCCCGTGCTCGACACCGTGCTCGAGCCCAACCACAGCGGGCTGCCGGACCTGGCGCGTGAGTACGAATGGACCACGCGGTTCGTGCCTCAGTCATGGATCGATCATCTCCCGCGCGGGCAGTTCACCGCGATCGCGTGGATCATGGGCGTGCTGGGCGTACTCACGCTCTTCGGCGCGTTCGCCAAGTTCATGCACCAGTTCGTGTCGTTCACCGTCGTTCATAAAACAATCGCGCGGATCCGGCGTGAGGCGTTCGGACGCGTGATCCACCTGCCGCTCAAAACGATCGTGCAGGAAGGACCGACCGACGCGATCTCGCGGATCGTCAACGATACCGAGGCGCTCGGCGCTGGATTTGTTGTGCTGCTGTCCAAAGCCGTCGCCCAGATCCTCCAGGGCGCGATGATGCTCGTCCTCGCGTTCCTCATCAACTGGCAGCTCGCCCTCGTCTCCCTGACCGTGATGCCCATCCTCGCGACGGTCATCCGCAAGCTTGGCAAACGCATCCGGCGTGCGTCCAACCGCGTGCTCACCTCGCGGGCGGATCTCTACCGCGCCTCGACCGAGGCGCTCCAGGGGCTACGGGTTGTCAAGGTCCACACGACCGAGCGCTACGAGTCCGGGCGCTTCGCCAGGATCAACAAGGAAGTCCTCCGCCAGCAGCTCAAGGTCCGCACCGCCCGCTCGCTCGCTGGCCCGCTCGTTGAGATCATCGCCGTGCTCGCGCTCGGCGCGATGGTCATCCTCGCGGTCAAACTCATCCTCGACGGGCTGCTCGACAAAGAAGAGTTCATGACCACGCTCGTCGCGCTCGGCGTCGCGGGCGCGAGCGTAAAACCGATCTCCGGAATGGTCAACGACATCCAGCAATCCGGCGCCGCCGCGGACCGGCTCTACAAACTCATGCAGGCCGAGACCGAGCCCGGGCACGACCAACGGATGCCCAAGCTCGCCCGCCACCACGAGTCGATCGTCTTCGAGAAGGTCTCCGTCATCTATCCCGGCGCGACGCACCGCGCGATCGCGGATGTCAGCCTCCGCATCAACCACGGCGAGACCGTCGCGTTTGTCGGGCCCAATGGGTGCGGGAAGACCACCCTGCTCAGCCTCGTCCCGCGTCTCTTTGACCCCAACGAAGGACGCGTGCTTATCGACGGCACGGATATCGCACGCGTCCGCGTCCGCTCGCTCCGTCAGCAGATCGGTGTGGTCACACAGGAGGTCATCCTCTTCAAAGGCACGATCCGCGACAACATCGCGTACGGCAACCCGTCGGCGACGGATGAACAGATCCGCGAAGCGGCCGAGCAAGCGCGTGCAACCGCATTCATCGACCGGCTCCCCGAGAAGTTCGACACGATGGTCGGCGAGCAGGGGCTCACGCTCTCCGGCGGGCAACGCCAACGCCTCGCGATCGCGCGCGCGATCCTCCGAGACCCCGCGATCCTCATCCTCGACGAGGCGACCTCGATGGTTGATGCGCAGTCCGAACGCCTCATCGGAGAAGTCCTCGGCGGGTTCTGCAACGGACGCACCAGCCTCATCGTTGCCCACCGGCTCAGCACCGTGCTCGGCGCGGACCGGATCGTGGTGATCGAGCAGGGACGCGTCGTCGGGCAGGGCACGCACGAGGAGCTGATGGAGGGCTGCCCGCTCTACCGCGAGCTCGCGACGCACCAGCTCGCGGTGCCGACCGAGGACACCAGCGATGCACAATGAATCCGCCGAGGGCGAGGCCTACTTCGTCTGTGATTTCTGTCTGAACACCTGGTCCGACGATCGCCCGATGGTCGAGGGGCACCGCGGCTCGCTCGTGTGCGCGCACTGCCTGTCGATCGCGTTCTCCGAGCTTGTGCATCTGCGATCCGGTTCTCCGGTCAAGCCCGGGGAGACCTGCGTGCTGTGCCTCGAGCCCGACCGCCCGGGGCTGCACTGGCGTTCGCCCGTGCGTGACGAGGCGATCGCGTGTGTCCGCTGCATCAAGCAGAGCGCGGGCGTGCTGCATAAAGACCCGGATTACGCATGGACCAAACCCGCGCCGATCGGCGAATCTGATGGATCGGATGACGACTGATCGTCAGTGCTGCTGCTCGGCTTCCGACGGGCACGCGGCGTCGTAGATCGCCTCGAGGTCCGTGATCAGGACATACCCGCCGTCGTCCTCGTGGACGAGCCCCTTGAGGAACTGGTGGTTGTCCGCGGATTCGGGGAGTGCCTCGATCGAGCTGCAGCTCACATCCTTGACGGTGTAGACCGCGTCGACGAGCATCGCCGCCTTGCGCGATCCGAGCTCGGTGATGATCATCATCGAGACATGCGTCTTCTTGATCGTCTCCTTCGCCCGCCCAAACAGGTCCTGCATTGCCTTAAGATCTGTATCCCACGCTTCCTGGATAACTGCACAGGCCTTTTCCTGCTCGCCGTGCTGCGCAAGCTCGAGAACCCGTTTCCCGATCGAGTGGATCCGTGCGTGCGGCGCCTTGAAGTATTCGAACAGGCTCTTGAGGGAAGCATCCCCCTTGGTGATCGCGTTGAGCTTGCTCGCCGAGCCCATCAGCTCGTTGTACCACTTGCCGAACGCGCACATGTTCGGGTCCAGCGCCTTGGTAAACGCCGCCCCCTCGCGGACGCAGCGCCGGAGCTCGTTGAGCCAGTCGATGTGGTCCTGCTCGCGCTGGGCGAGCATTGAGACGAGCGCGTCGACCTCCGACTTGTTGGTCTGGAACCCGAGGAGCTTGCGCGAGTCGATGACCGGGATGATCGAGCCGCGGTGGTTAATGACGCCGGAGATGTACTCGGGCGAGTGCGGCACACGGGTGATCCTCGCGGTATTGGAACCCATCAGCTCGACCGTCGAATCGGTCGTGATGCCGTAGCGGTTCTTGTGCACACCCACGACAACATACCGAGCGATCGGCTCGCTGTGGGTGACGGGCTCTTGGTCGAGGACGGCTTGGTTGGTTTCGGTCTGGCTCATGCCCCATCAATCGACGCGAACCCCGCCCGGGCTCAGCACGGATCGCTGATTCACGAGAATTTCAGGACCGGGCCATGAAACCCAATGAAGGGCAAGATCGCCTCTGAATGCATCAGCTGCGCGTCGTGCATCGGCCCGGGCGAGAGCGTTCCGATAACCGCTCGTGCCACCGGCTTATCGCCCCCCAGAACGCGAACACCAAGACCCGCGAGCACGCCCCGGACAACATCCTCCCCTTTGCCTGGGCACACGATCCGCACCGGATCTGTGGAACCACCCAGCACCCGTCGGAGTTGACCCTCGCAGGCAGCCCGTCCGATAAACCGCTCATAGACGCTCGGATCCATCGCCCGGCTCGGCTGACCCTCGATCGTCCGCGTCAGCTCCTCCAACCCGGCATCGAAGCCCGGCAATACATGTTCCTTCTCCGCGATCCAGCGATACCGCTCGATCATCTGGTCCATCGCGGTCTGATACATGCCCGTCGGTGTGTACCGCCGGATCACCCAGCCGTTGTTGCGGACCAAGCGATGGATGATCCGCTCGAACGACCGGTTCTGTGCGCTCTTTCGGTGCTCGAACCGGAGCCCCGCACTGTGCACGACACGACCGCCGCCGAGCAGGATCCGCGCGCACAGATCGTATTCCTCGGCGTAAAAATCGAACGACGGGTCGTACCCGCCCAAGGCGTTGAACACATGTGTTCGGTACGCGCAGCCGCAGCCGATGACGACCTCGGGCAGCCCGCCCGATTCGTGCTTCCCGTCCGGAAGAAAGATCTCGCCACCCACCACGTGTACATCCGCGGGCATCGCACGCAGCGTCGCGACCGCCGGGCTCCGCTCCAGCGACGAGTCGTCGTCGAGCATCACGATCCAGTCGCCCCTCGCCTCGTGTGCGCCGATATTCCTCGCGGCGGCGGAGCGGTTCTCCGGGAGAAGAATCACGCGGATCTCGATCCCGTTTCCCAGCGACTTTGGTGGCTCGGGCGGATGGTCGGATCCGTTGTCAACGATGATGAGCTCGCAGCGATCGCCGACAGTATGGTCGTCGAGCCGCGCGAGTTTTTCGAGTGTCTCCGCGAGGACTCCTGCGCGGTTGTGGGTCGGGATGACGAGGCTCAGGTCCATGCCGGTGGAGTCTCGGGGAGTGGCTTGATCTCTTGTTGCGAGCCCGTCCGCGGCGCGAGTGTTCGTCGGATCATCGAGACAAGCTGCTCGTGCGTGATCGGCGCGTTGCCCATCGTCGACGCCTGGATCGCGGCACCGAGCGACCCGAGCACAAGCGATCGGCACGGGTCCTCCCCGGTGGTCAGCGCCGCGGTGGTGATCGCCAGCAGCGTGTCGCCGCACCCGAGCGTGTCGATGGGGTGCCGGGCGAACGACGGGATGTGGACGGAGTTGAGCCGGTTGGCCCACGCGTCTTGCTCGCCGAGTTCCTCGATCGCCCGCCGCGAGAAGTGGATCACCCCTTCCTCGTTGAGCGTCACCGCGAGTGATCGCGCCCGCGTGGATTCGAGCGTCTTCCAAACCACCGCGGGGAGCGACGAGTCGTAATCGCCCGACGCGAAGCGGAGCTCGTGCTCGGACGGGCAGAGCATCTCCGCCCCGCGCATCGAGAGGAGCGAGGAACGGCGCCCGGAGACATCGCCCGACAGAATCGGCGTGCGGTCACGCGCTGCACTCGAGGCGCGAACCAACGAGCGGGGTGTGAACATCCCGAGCCCGTAATCCGCGATGATGCACGCGTCCGCGCCGAGCGTGTGCTCCTCGATCAACGCGATGAGCGTCTCGCGGGCGCGGGTGTCCAGCGTGAGGTCCGACGCGTGATCGATCTTCATCTTCTTCTCGCGCCCGACGAGGTAGCGGTCCTTGGCCGGGATCCGGTCCCCGCTGTGCACCGCGTGGACGCGAACTCCCGCGGCATCCATCCGCTCGATGAATGCCTCGCCCTCACTTGAGCCGGGGAGTGTTGTGATCAGCACGGGCTCCACCCCGAGCGCCGCGAGGTGCAACGCGATCACGGCGCACCCGGCGTCGAAGCGTGAGCGCTCGAGCGGGCGAAGCGAGAGCATCGGCGACTCGCTGGAGACCTCGGGCCAGGTGCACTGGATATAGGTATCCAGGATCGTCTCCCCCACCACCACGATCCGCTTGCCCGCGATCCGCCCGAGCGTACCCTCCAAGGCCGACGGGCTCAGGTCGTAAGCCCGGTCGAGCATCCGCAGCTTTGCGCGGGTGGAGTCCGCCTCCTCGACGCGCTCGACGAGCGCCGACGACGAGAACACGACATCGGACGAAGAGAACACGACACGCCCGCCGTGGGTCTCGACAATCGCCCGTTCCTCGGCGAAACGCGGATCATTGTTCCCCTCGTACTCAGCGCCCTTGACATAGACATCGGGCTGCGTGATCGTCAGGAGCTCGCTGGCGGTCTGCTGGTCGTTGATGTACACCCAGTCCACAAACGACAACGCCGCGAGGTTGTCCGCGCGGAGGTCCTCGGTGAAGACCGGGCGTCCGGCACCCTTGTTGACAAACCGGTCGGCGGTGATGGAGACCAGCAGCCGATCGCCCTGGGCCGCCGCCGAGCGGAGATGGCGGATGTGTCCCGGATGGACAATATCGAAGCAGCCGTGGCACTGGACGACCCGCTGCCCGCCCCTGCGGGCGTCGGCGCGGCGTTCGACAAGCCGGTCGAGGGTAAGGATCTTCTCAGCGGGTGTGTGTGCGTGGTCATCCATGACGAGCCGTCATCATACCGCGGGTGGGCGGATCGTGCCCTCGGGTCTATTCTTTCCTTCCGGGCGGCATAGATGACCGCCCCACCAAGGTGCGGTGGCTGAGCGGTTGAAGGCGCTCGACTTGAAATCGAGTGACCCTGAAAGGGGTCCGTGGGTTCGAATCCCTCCCGCACCGTTCTGGATCGCTCTGGTTCCCCGCCTCAGGGGCACCCGGCGCTGTAGGCATCGAGGAACGCAAAGACATCGAAGATGTCCAACACCCCGTCGCCCGTGAAATCCGCTGCCGGATCGAGAAGCCCGAACAAATCGAGGTAGGCAAACACATCGGCGATATCGAGAATGCCATCCCCGGTAATATCTACCGGGCATTGCGAGCAGTGGGTGCCCATCCGGACGATCTCGAGCCCGAAGTCGCCGGTGAGATACCCGATCGAGTCTCCGATCTGGATTCCTGAGTACTTATTGCGGTAGTCGCCATAGGTTGCACGCAATACCGGCTCCGTGGGATCCTCGACATCGAGGATGTCTATCCCACCGGTTCGCCGAGCGGCGAAGATCCGTGAATCTCTCAGAAAAAGCTCCAGATAAGAATACGCATCGTTGTTCGAATACTCCGCGACCATGCGCATCATTGCGGGATCCCGGATATCGACCACCACCATCTGCAGCGCACCACGCCCGGGATCGCTCTCGGGATTCCGTATACCAATGTAGGCGTAGTTCCCGTCGGACTGCACCGCGGTCAGGTTGTGGGGGATCAAAAGCTCCCCCAGCTGCTGCGGGTTCTCCGGGTCCTCGATATCGATCGCCGTGAGCACAGCACTCCCCGTCGCGAACAGCAGGTTGTCCTTGAGAGAGAAGTTATCAAACCTCCGATCCCGCTGAAAATACCCTCTCTCAATCGGTGACTTTGGATCAGAGACATCGAGGATCCGAATCCCTCCGTTCTCACCAACAACGACCATGTCGCCTTCTGCCGTGATACTGAGTGGAGGATTCGGCGTCATGTACTCCCAGAGAAAGCTCGGGGCCGCTGGATCCGAGACATCCACCGAATGAATCAGCGCTGATACCGCATCAACGGTGTACACCGTATCCCCCGAGACTGAAACCCAATCAACGCGTTCCATCCCCGAGTAGCTCCCGACTTGTACCGGATTCTCTGGATCCTCGACGCTCACAACCCGCAGACCCGCGTCCAAATCCGCGATGAATGCCGTGCTCCCGCGGACCACGAGATCCGCGGTCGAAGTCTCGAGCGGGAGCGAACTGACGAAGGTATCCGAAGCCTGAAGCGGATCGATCCGCCACACCCCGGACCCGCTCGCAACAATGAGACCCGAACCGACCGAAACCAACTCGAGTGCGTAGCCGTCGCAAGCAATCGAGCCGGCGTAGACCGGGAGTGATGGATCGGCTACATCATACTCGAACACGCCGTAGCCCCCTGCGGGTGCATACAGCGTGTCGCCGACAAGCCTCGGACGCTCGAGCCGAATCGGAGTTTGGGCAGAGCCCAGATGGTTCGGAGACGCGGGGTCTGCAAAGTCGACGATATTCAATCCGCTCTCATTAATGATGTAGGCGATCGTGTCATCAAAATCGAACAGAACCCTCCCCGAACCCGGCGCCGAGTATGTCCCGAGGAGCCGCAGAGGTGAGGGAATCGCCGCATCTATCACGATGATGTCCGAACCGACGCCGTTGATATACACACGGGTGCCAACGACCTGCATCTCCTGAATATCAAACGACGGGTGGTAGAACCCGATCAGCACAGGAGAAGTCGGATCCTCGATATTGTAGATGGAAAGCCCGCGTGTCCCGAGGAGGTATGCGCGGGAGTCAACAATCTGGATCTCCTCAAGATGGCTCCCGATATCCAGCGCGTACTGAAAAGCCGGGTTTGAAGGATCGCTGATATCGACAACCTCAAAGCCGAGATTCACCGAGAGAAACGCGAGGTCTCCCAACACTTCGATATGCCGAACCCGTGAACCGGTCTGATAGCTCCCGACCAGCACCGGCGAATCGGGGTCGGATGCGTCGAATATCTCCATTCTGTTCCCGGCGGCAAAGACCAGGTCCCCCGACCGAGTAATCCGGTCGGCCCACGACTCCGAGATCTGCAATCCGGGATCCGTGCACAAGAGCCCGTTTCCATCGGCGTCGCTCCCCACTTGTGCGTGGACAGCGAAGGATACGAAACAAAGCAAAGACAACCCGCATCGGATCATGCACACCCTCTCTCTGCACCCAGCATTCCCGATTAACAGGCTTCGAGTTCACACCGATAAACGCGCAGCGTACTGCATCGCACAAAGCCAGACAAGCCCGATCCGGTAGACGAATGGAAAATCGCGACCCTTCTTCTATTCGCCGGCCGCCCCCGAAGCATCACCCTCAACATACGCCCGGATCGCCGGATCTTTGAAGGCCTTGTCGAGCTTGTCGAGGGTGTCCTCGATGTACTTGATCGCCGCGGCGTAGTAGAGCTCGGTGTGGAAGAAGTACTTCGCTACATCCGAGTCGATCACACTGACCTTCTCCTCGTCCATCTTGGGGACATGGAGGATCTTGCCGATCGTGAAGTTTTTCAGCGAGAGCGATTCCTCGCCGCCGTTGAGCAGGACGATCTGCTTGAGCATGATCGCACGCTGGAGGCGTTCGATGTCCTTGGGCGAGTTGATCAGCACGCTGTACCGCTGGATGCCGTCGGCGCTGGGCTGGTTGAGATCCCAGAGCAGCTGCTGCCACGCGTCGCGGTCCGGGCAGTCGACGATGCTCAGGTCCGGGATCGGCTCGGAAGCGAGCCGCGATTGCTCCATCGAGTCGCGGTCATAATGGTAAGTAATCGCGAGGGCCTTGCCCGGGTTGTTCTCGAAGAAGCTGGAGGCGTCCTCGCCGCCGCCGAGCAGAGCGAGCGCGCGGTCGAGGAACTGCACATGGTACCCCTCGACATCTTTTTCCTCGAAGAAAATCACCCGCGCGGGATTCACACGCTGGTCGACCTCCGTGCGTTTGATGACCTCGTAGATCATGCGGTGCACGAGGATCTCCTCGCCCGGGATCTGGTCCTCGGCGAAGGCGCTGAATGGCGCCGTGTACGCGAGCCGGAAGTTGTGCTTGATCGCCTCGCGGGTCATCTCGCGGTAGAGCGTCAGTCGTTTGTTCTCCGCGAGGAAGCTCAGGTCGAACACATCCTCGGCGCGGATCCGGTACGCATCACGGAAGAGCTTGTTGCCCGTGTTGTCGAACAGGTCGTCGTCCTTGGGCAGAGCACGGTTGATGACATTGTAATCATCGAGCACATACGGCGTGAGCACGATGATCACCTCACGCTTGAGCGTCGTTGTCCGCTCGCTCCGGAACGCGGGCCCGATCAGCGGAAGATCACCAAACAGCGGGACCTTGTCCTGCACAACGCTAAGATCACGCGAGACCAGCCCACCGATAATGAACGGCGTCTTGTTCGCGATGCGTGCGTAAGTCTGCACCCGGCGTGTCGAGACCGTCGGCGCCGACGCGAGCAGATCCCCATCAGTCGAGCGGATCTCGAGATCCCGTCCCGGGACCTGAGCAGAGACCACGGTATCGACGAGCATCGAGACCTGATCGCCCTCCTCCGTCATGCGCGGGCGGATGTTGAGCAGGATGCCGGTCGCGATGTACTTGAAGTTGAACGCGACCTTGTTGGAGTTGTTGCTGAATCCTTCCGAGCTCGTCGCGATCGGGATGTCCTCGCCCACACGGATCGTTGCCTGGCGGTTGTTCATGGTGAGCACGGACGGGCGGGAGAGGATCTCCGCCTTGCCGTCCGAGACGAGCGCCCGGATCTTGACGCCCCAGTCCCGCGCGGCGTCGACCGAGTCCTGACTGTTCACGGTAACCGTGTCCGTGAGCCCGGTCGGATCGAGCGAACCGATGAGCAGATCGGTGGGCCCCTCCTTGAAGTTCCACTCAACGCCGAGCTCATCGAGCCCGTCCTCGGAGATCTCGAGAACAAGCCCTTCGACAAAGACCAGCCTCGCCGGTCGATCGATGTACTCGTCGAGGATCGAACGCACGGTGGAGAACTGCTCGGGATGCGCGGGGTGGTAGAGCACCATGAGCTGCGAGGTCGGGGCGGCGTTCACCTCCGAGTTCAGGTTGCTCGCCTTAGCGGGTGTGCTCGTCTCGCCGAACGAGCCCCGCGCCGTGCTCTCGTCGCCCACGAGCCCGGTTTCCGCGGCGCTCGGGCCGGGCATGACGGTCACGAGCGGGAGTTGGTCATAGTTCATCGTCGCGGGGAGCGCATCGACCGAGCCGACCGTATTAATGCCGAGCCCCTTGAGGGTCTTGAGCGCGCTGTCCGTATTGGTATAGCTCAGCTGGATAAGCTCGCGCGAGACATCCGCCTGCGTCAGCCCGGTCCGCATCTCCTCGACCTGCCCGAGCGCGGCATCAATATTCCCCTGCACCCCATCGAGATCCGGGTTCACGCTCGCATTCATGTCCTTGTCGACCACGATCCCCATCGCCCAGAGCTGGGGGAGCTGCGAGAGGTAGCGTGTCGATCCGTAGCGCAGCAGCGACAGCGAGCCGTCGGCGTTCGATCGCGCATAACAATCGCCCGGCATCACCCCCTCGGGGACCGCCCCGAGCATCGCACGCTGGTCCGCGTCCGCGACCCGGTAGCCCATCTCCGCCTGTGTGCGGAGCCCGAGTGACGCGATCAGGTCCGCGACCTCCTGACGCGAGAGCTTCTTGAGGCTGATCAGCCGACCGGCATTGGGAGGCAGCGCCACCGGGGACTCCACCGCTGAGCCGATCACACGCATCTGCGATTCCGCATCGCGCTGACGCGCCTCACGCTGCTCATCGATCGACGCCAGCACGCCGGGCGCGATCCGCGGCTCGGCGAGCATCGCAACAACCGAATCCACCCGCTCGAGCGATTCGCCGCTCGGGCTATCCACCAGCACACCCCGTGTAGCACGCGGCTGCCTCATCTCGATCAACTGAGTACGCGACTCGTTCTGGACACACCCACCCAGCGCGGAGAGCCCGATCGCGCTGACCGAGAGCACCCGGAGCAGCACCGGCATCGAAACCACTCGGCGCGACGAACCGATCATGCACCAATCTGCGGGCGTCCGGTCGTCGCGGGTCTTGGGCATGAAATGCTCCTCAGTTCTCGTCGTGGCGACGGCTCTCTTGGGTGGTCTGCTCGTCCTGCTCGGGGCAAGGCTCGTCGCCCGGATCCAAGTGGACCGCGCGGGAGGAGGGACGCCCCGTGTACATTGTCGGCTCAAGGATCCGATCGTCTTTGGAGATCGCGCTCGACAAGAACGCCGCCGGCTCGTAGCGGGCGTACGCCTGAGGTGTCCCGTCGAACACCACCCGCCCGTCCCGGATGCACACCACCCGATCGACAAGGTCCAGCAGATGCGTCTCGTGGGTCACCATCAGCACGGTCCGATCGCGCATCCGCTGGAAGACGGAGTCCATGATCGCTCGTGACGATCCGCGATCGATCGATGCCGTCGCCTCATCGAGGATCAGGATCTCGGCGTTCTTGAGCAGCGCCCGCGCCAGCGTGATCCGCTGTTTTTCGCCGCGCGAGATCTCCGCCCCGAAGTCCGCCAGGCGCGTGTTGTATCCATCGGGGAGGCGTGCGATGACCTCGTCCGCACCCGTCAGTCGGCAGGCCTCGCGGACCTCCTCGAGCGTCGCCCCTTCGCGGGCGTATCGGATGTTCTCATAGATCGACGCGTTAAAGAGGAACACCTCCTGGAACGCCAGCGCGATCGACGAACGAACCGCGGTCGCCGGGACCGTCGAGAGATCCACCCCACCGATCAGGACCGTGCCCTCCGTCGGGGCAACGAACTTGGGCAGCAGCTTGATCGTGGTGCTCTTGCCCGAGCCGCTCGGCCCGGTGATCGCCACCCGCTCGCCCGGGGTGATCTTGAGGCTGATGTTGTGCAGGACCTCGGCCGAGTCGTCGTAGCTGAACGACACGCCGCGGAGCTCGATCGCCCCGCCCTTGATAACCGCGTTCGAGCCGTGGATCTCGCGGTGCTCCTGGATGGGTTCCTCGAGCATCTCGAACACACGATTCACCGACGACACCGCCTTGGACGAGTGCCCGACGCCCGAGATGATCTCCAGCACCGACGGATAGAGCATCATGACATACCCGAAGAACATCATGAAATCCCCGCCCAGCATGCGCCCCTTGATCACCTCGAACGCGCCGTAGGCGATGAGCATGATCGTCCCCAGACCGACGAGCAGATCCGCGGTAACCTTCTGCGCGAAGTGGAACTGCTGGGACCTGATCTGGCTCTTGCGGGTCTCGTCGATCGCGCGGTTGAAGGTCGCGCTCTCGCGGGCCTCGGCGCTGAAACCCTTGACGACCTCCATCCCGAGGAACTTCTCGACGAGCGAGCCGTACGCGATCGAGAGGTTCTCCTGCGCCTCGCTGTGGCTCTTGCGGATCGGCGCGCGGAAGAAGCGGTAGGTCACAAACTGCAGCGGCAAGATGATGATCGCCGCCAGCGCGAGCCGGATATTCATCATGCAGATCACGACCACCAGGATCTGGAACTTGAGCAGGTTGAGCATCAACAACGGGAACTTGTCCTGGATGAAGCTCTGGATCTTGTAGGTGTCGTCCATCACCCGCGCGCCGACCTGCCCGGGCTGGTTGGCGCGGTAGAACCGCAGGCTTAGCTGCTGGAGATGATCGAACAGACGCTTGCGCAGCGAGAAGCTCACATCCTCGCTCGTCTTCAACGCGAGCATCCGGCTGTAGTAAAACAACGCGTTGCGCGCAACATAGCTCATAAACAGCCCGAGCAGGATCAGCCCGAGCATCCGACCACGCCCGCCCATCGACACCGCACGCGCGGATTCGGCGAACACATCATCGATCAGCAGCTTGATCGCGAACGGCGGGGCGAGGTCCGTCAGCACCAGCATCACCAGCAGCCCCAGCACCCCCAGCAAACGCCCAGAATATGGGCGCAACAATCCCACCACGCGCCCGTTGCTGCTCAGATCCTGCGATGACCCGCCATGTCCTGATGACATCCGCACATCCTGTGATAGGTCCGAGAACTCATCAGGATGCACCGAAACGCACACCCCGCATGTCCGCCGGGAGCGATCGCCCGGGTCCCACACCGATTGATTCGGCCCGAAACCACTTCCGGGCGCACAAAAAACACCGATCGGCCGGTCACTGTACCAAATGAACCGACCAATCGAAAGCGTTCTCTTGCAAGATCGTTGGGAGAATTCAGCCCAACACGGGCACGCGCTCAGCCGCCCTCGAAGCGGCGAACACAAACCGAGTTGTTCTGACCGCCGAACCCGAACGAGTTGCTCAAGCACACACCCACGCCGCCCTTATCGCGGAGATCCCTCGCCGCGCCCGGCACATGGTCCAGCCCGCACAGCGGATCAACCTCGGTCAGGTTCGCCGTCATCGGGATCATCCCCGTGCGGATCGCCTGCACGCAGGTGATCATCTCGACCGCCCCCGCCGCCTGGATCAGGTGCCCCATCATCGACTTGATGCTCGAGAACGGCACACGCCCCGCCGACTCCCCGAAGACCGCGCGGACACCCGCCGACTCGGTCTTGTCGTTCTCCTGCGTGCCCGTGCCGTGCGCGTTGATCCAGTGCACCAGCGGGCGTCCGTCCGAATCGACCCCACACGGATCGATCCCCGCCTGGTCGAGCGCCGCCTTCATGGCCCCCGCGCCGCCCTTGCCGTCCGGATGGATGTCCGTGATGCGGTACGCGTCGGCCGTCGAACCGAACCCCGCGAGCTCCGCGAGGATCGTCGCGCCGCGCGCCTTGGCGTGCTCCAGCTCCTCAAGGATCACGATCCCCGCGCCCTCGCCCATGACGAACCCATCGCGCGAGACATCGAACGGACGCGAGGCCGTCGCCGGGTCGTCGTTGCGTGTGCTCATCGCGGTGAGACGCATGAACCCGGTCATCCCGAGCGGGTGGATCATGGAGTGCGCCCCGCCCGCGATCATGACCTCCGCGTCCCCGCGCCGGATGATCTCGGACGCCTCGCCGATCGCCTGCGTGCTCGCCGCACACGCCGTCATGCAGCACAGCGCCGGCCCTCGCGCGCCGAACTGCACCGCCAGATGCGTCGCCGTCAGCTGGGGCTCCTGCTCGACCTCCGCCTCGGGACGCATTCCTTTATACGCCTTCGTCGCCCACGCCGGAGCGTTGAGCCCGCGGCTCTCATGGTCCCAGCCCGCGAAGTTCGCCGCCATATACGGCTCATAGTCCAGCACACCCTCGCCCGCGCCGAGGTAAATCCCCACACGATCGAGATCAACCGACCCATCCAAACCCGCCTGGTCCCAGGCGTTTTTGCACGCGCCGAGCGCAAACCGGGTGCTCAGCCCCGCACGATCATGCATCCTGGCCCGATCGCCAAGGAACCGCGTGAGATCAAAGTCCTTCACCTCCGCAGCGAAGGTTGTGATACAGGTCGACGCATCAAAGCGTGTCACCGGCGCAACCGCCGTCTCCCCCGCGAGCAGACGGGCCCACACCGCGTCGATGTCATCGCCCAACGGCGTAACCCAACCGACACCCGTGATGACGACGCGTCGATCCGTCATCAGTCCTCGTCCTCGTCTTCATACTCGTCGTCTTCATCGTCATCGCCGCGGAGCGCATCGGGGTTGAGCACGCGGACGAGCCCGTCCTTGAGCCGGCGTTGCCCGAAGTTGATAATCAGCCCGAGCTCGAGATCCGCCGCGCGGAGCTGTGCGCGGAGCACCGAGCGTTCGTGCCCGCCGACCTCGCCGTAGAAGTTGCAGAGCATCACAAGGAACCGCTCCCCGGCGTAGATATCCGCGACGACCTCGCCGATGACCTCGCCGTCGAACTCCACCTCGATTTTGTAGTCCTCCTGGGCCGCGACCTCTTCGTGCTTCATCTCGTACACGAGCGCTTTCTTGTAGATCTCCAGCGGGTACCCCGGGCCGAGCTCCTTATGCACCTCGATCGCGCACCCGATGACCTTGCGGCTCACCTCGGTCAGCGCGGGGTCGAGATCCGCCAGCGGGGTGGATCGGCGTCGTGTCGATTGCGGGTTCTGATTCATGCGTCGTTCGTCTCCGTGAATAAATAATCAATCTGGTCAGTGATTCATAGGCCCCGCACAAAGCCGGGCAACACGCTTATCCGATGCCCGCCCGCTTGAGCACAACCGCCCCCGCCTGCCCCCCCAGCGAGCCCGAGCACACAAGCACATACTCCAGCGCCGCGTCGCGGGCCTCAGTTTTCCCGGCATCGAGCCCAGCCCTCGGCGTCCCGCCGTGAACACGCGCGGGCAGTTTCTGATGGTGCAGACACATCGCGCCCGCCGCGACCATCAGCCCGCCGTGACCCGCCATCGTGTTGCCCACATTCGGGCACAGCGTCACCATCGGCACCGACCCGAGCTGGTCGCCGAAGACCGCCCTCAACGCACCCGCCTCCAGGTCATCGAACTGCTTGACACCCAGCCCCATCGGCACAATCGCATCGATCTTCCCCGCGTCGATCCCGGCGTCCTTCAACGCCCAGTTGATCGCCCGGACCAACCCGCCGTCGATCGGCTCGGGGTCCGGCTCATCAAACACCCCCGGGAACACCGGTGCCCCCATCTGCGCCGCACCGAACCCGGCAAAAGATGCGTAAACCCTTGCACCCCGATCCTTTGCGTGCACCGACTCCTCAAGCACAACCATCCCGCCCGACTCACCCATCAACGAGCCCGTTGCTTCCGGATCGAACGGCAGCACGATCCGCGAGCCGTCCGTCTCGTCGTGTGTCGGCGCGAGACGACCCGTGTAATCCCAGCGGAGCATCCCCAGCGGGTTGATCCGCGACTCGGCCCCGCCCGAAAAACAGATGTCCGCGCTCCCGCGCTCGATCACCCGCGTGCTCTCCCCGATGCTCAGGATGGCACCCGCCTCACCGCCCATGATCGTGTTCGACGGGCCCTCGCACCCGTGGATAATCGTCACATGGCACGCGAGCATGTTCGGCAGGTACTTGAGCAGCCACAGCGGCGGCAGGTTGTCCATCCCGCCCCCGCCACCCGCGCCCGAACCCCACGCCTTCATATCAAACAGCCCGTCATCACCCTCCGCGGTCACCGCCGCCCGCGCCAGCTCCTCCGTGTCCGCGGCGATCAGCCCCGCCCCGATCTGACACCCCGTCCGGGATGGATCGATCGAGAACCCGCTCGCGCCCTCGGGCGAACCCCGCGTTACAAGCCCCGCGTCGTCGGCAGCGAGCTGGGCGCTCATCACCGCCAGCTCCGTGTCCCGCGCCATCACCTTGGTCGCCTTGCGATAGCTCTTGGGCACACAGTCCCGGATATCGATCCCGCGGACCTCGCCGGCGAGCTTTGAGCGGAACCCGGACGCATCGAGGGCGGAAATCGGCCCGATCGAGCTCGCACCCTGCGCAATCGCATCCCAGAACGACCCGGCGTTGTTGCCGATCGAACAGACCGAACCGATCCCTGTAATGCTCACTCCGCGGCGCATAAGGGATGATATCCCCCCGCGCGATCGGTTTGGACGAAGCTTTATGAACAAACCTTGATGAAGGGCACACATTTCGCCGGCATCTCACGCACAACCCTGCCCCAGGAGACGACAATAGCCCATGGACCTGCATCCACGCATCCCGGAGGAATCAAAGCCGAACGCGGACGCGGGCAACGCCCTGCTCCCGGCGTCGATCCTTCTGGGCGCGATGATCCTCGCGATCTTCATCCCGCTGATGCTCCTCTTCGCGTTCGCAGCCCTCCTCTGGCTCGCCGCCGTCGCCTATCAGCGCCACATCATCATCGATCGTCAGCGAGCTCGCCTCGAGCACGCCGAGGAAGCGGCCGCCCAATCCGGTATCAACGCCAAACGGCTCGGGTCCATCCTCAGCGCCTCCGATCTCCCGATCCTCGCGACCGACCAGCACGGGGTCATCACCAACTCAAACGGCGCCGCCCACCAGATCCTCGGCGGCGGACGCTCGCTGCGGGGTGTTGCGCTCGACGAGCTCATCACCCACAAGCCCGTGCTCGAGCTCGCCCGTCACGCGCTCTCGGGGGAATCCGGTCACGCCCGGTTCTCGCTGCCCATCCTCGGACAGACGCACGAGCTCGATGTCGCCGCCGATCCGCTCCCAGGAGCCGACGGCTGCGTGTTCACTTTCCGCGACATCACCGAGCTGACCAAGGCCGTGGCGCTCAAGGCGGACTTCGCCGCCAACGCGAGCCACGAGCTCCGCACCCCGATCGCCTCGATCCGCGGCGCGGTCGACACACTCATGGGCCCGACCCCGCCCCCGGAATCGATGCGTGTGCGCATGATCGAGATGATCTCCGGCAACGCGACACGCCTCGAGCTGCTCGTCAACGATCTCCTGGATCTCTCGAAGCTGGAATCAACCGACGCGCCGCCGACGATCGAGCCTATCGATCTGGATACGCTGATCTCTGGGATCGCCGAGCAGTTTGCGCCGATCTGCATGCGCCGATCGATCACGATCGAGCCAACGATCGAGGAGCCCGTGCGCACCATCCACAGCGACCGATCCCTGATCGGGCTCATCCTCCGCAACCTGATCGAGAACGCCACGAAGTTCGCCAACGAGGGCACCAGCATCCGTGTGAGCGTGCGTCCGGCAGAAATCGGCGTCGTCATCGAGGTCGCCGACAAAGGGATCGGGATCCCCATCGCCGACCAGCAACGAATCTTCGAACGCTTCTACCAGGTCGACGACGCCCGATCGGGCACCAGCGTCAAACGCGGCACCGGGCTCGGGCTCGCGATCGTCAAGCACGCCTGTCGACGCCTCGGCGGATCCATCGGTGTCCGCTCCGTCTACGGACAGGGCACCACGATGCGCGTCACCCTGCCGGACCGCCACCCATCAGCATCCACTCAGTAGTCCACACCCTCGTGCTCGATCGCGTGCTGCCGGACGAGCGCCGCCTGGATCCGCTCGATCAGTTCCTTCTCGTGCTCTTGCAGCCCATGCCGACCGAGTCGGCACTCCAGCGTGAGCCCGTCGGACGGCTCGATCCCCAACCCCACGCCTCGCCGCGTCACGACCAGCTCTCCCGGTTGCCCCTTAAGGGTCCGCAGTGTGTAGTTCCGCGTTGTTACACCCTCGGTCTCGCCCGGTCGGGCGATGATGAGCATCTCCATCGCCGCGCCGGAAACCGCCGCGTCGACGGGCTTCCACCCGTGATGGGGGGTCCGCGCAGGATCCACGCCTTCCGCCCGGAGATGACCGCTGCGGAAGAGCGGAATCGCCGGCGAAACCGCCGTTTCCGTCGATTGACACCCCCCAAGAACAAACACCACAAGCCCGATCAGCACGACCGACCCGCGGACAGAACGGGCGATCATGGATTTCGTGGAGGCGGTACGGGTGCGGTGGGGAGATGTCATAGAATCATTCTACCGATCCCCCGACCCGGTGCATGCCGGTAAGAGGACCCGGGCGAGATTCAAACCGGACCGGATCGGTCCCCCCAAAGTGCCGATAGAACGGCGGACGGACCCAACCAAAGCCCATGCCCAAAGAGACCACCAAAACCGCGAGCAAGCCCGCCCCCAAAACCGGGCAGGGTACCCCGCGCCGGGTTGTCGTCCGGATCGGGGACCGCTCGCTGCGACACCGGATCGCGGACTGGATCGCGTCGCCCAATCTCTTCTGGGGTGTCGTGGTCTTCACGATCTTCGTGCTGCTCGTCGGCGTCGTCACCATCTGGACACGGAGCCAGCCGCTCGTAGCCGTGGACCAGATCGTCCGCCAGACACGGATCTCCCGGGTGGAGTTCAGCGCCGAGGACCTCCAGCAGACGGATCGGCTCAAGGAAGACGCGAGGCAGAATGTCCCGAGGGTCTACGCCGCGGATCTGCCGGTACTCGAGGACATCCGCGCCTCGCTCGCCAACCTCCCGCGGACACTCGCCGGGGTCGAGGAGTTCGACAAGGTCGACGCGAATATCCGTCGCGAGTTCGGGCTCAGCGAGCCCGCGTTCGCGGCGCTCGTAGCCGTCAACAACGACGAGACCGCCGCAGCGGCGTTCAACGCGAGCGTGCAATCGCTCGACGGCATGCTCCGCCGGCGCCCGATGATGGACCGCCAGACCTGGCAGCGCGCCACCCAAGAGGGGCGGAACCCGCAGATCGAGCTCCGCTACGGGCCCGCGGAGGAGCACATCGCGGACCCGCTGCGTGTAAGCCGCAACGACGCGGTGAACATTGAGAACGCGGAGCAGTTCGGGGTCGAGGTCGCGCGGATTATCGAGATCGCGGGTTTCACAGACCCGATCGCATCGATCGTCCGCGAGCGTCTGATGCGCAACGCCCGCCCGACTTTTACCGCCGACAGCGGGGCGACGATCGTTTCGCAGAACATGGCCGCCGACCAGATCCTGCCCGTGCGCCGGGTGATCACGGTCGGGCAGCGCCTCTACGCACGCGGCGACATCCTCGAGCAGTCCGCGCTCGAGCTGGCGCGACAGGAAACCCGAGAGTTCCACCGCCAGGGCAAGCTCTCTCGCCGTGTCCTCAGATGGATCTCGATCTTCGGGTTTATCGGTGCCCTCGCCATCGGGCTGGGCGGGTACATCATGGTCTATTGCCCGAAGATCGCCCTGCGCCCGGCGCGGTTCGGGTGGATGGCGGCGTTGATGATCATCGCGGTCTACGGCGCATCGCTCCTCGGTGCCAACGACCCGAGGTTGATGTGGCTCAGCGCGATCACCCCCGTCGTGCTTGTCGCGGTGCTCGTGTGTGTCGCCTACGACCAGCGGACGGCGTTGATCGTCTCGACGGTCACCGCGATCCTCATCGCGATGTCGCTGCGTCTGGAGACGAGCATGGTCATCATCATGTTTGTCGGGATCGGCTTCGCGGTGGCGCAGCTGCGGGAGATCCGCGAGCGACGAACACTCATCCGCATGTCGATCGTGACCGCCCTCGCCCTCGCGGTCGCGACCGTGTTTGGGCAGCTGATCGACCTCCCGACCGTCGGCGCGGGGGGGACCGCGATCATCGGCGCCGTGCTCTTCGCGGGCCTGCAGGCGATGATGGCCGGCCTTGTCGTCGGCGGGATCGCGCTATTCATCCTGCCGTTTATCGAGCGCGTCTTCGACATCACCACCGGGATGACACTCATCGAGCTGCGCGACCCCAAGCAACCAATCCTGCGAGAGCTCCAGCAGCGGGCACCGGGAACCTACAACCACTCGCTCAATGTCGCATCGATCGCGGAGAGCGCGGCCGAGTCGATCGGCGCCGACGCGCTGCTCACCTATGTCGGATGCCTCTACCACGACATCGGGAAGATGAACAAACCCGGGTACTTCATCGAGAACCAGTCCGGCGGACGCAACAAGCACGACAAGCTCACGCCCGCGATGTCCCTGCTCATCATCATCGGACATGTCAAGGACGGGATGGAGATGGCCCAGGAACACGGGCTTCCCAAGGCGCTCCGCCACTTCATCGAGGCGCACCACGGCACGACGCTCGTTGAATATTTCTACCACCGCGCCCGCGAGCAGGCATCGGGCGAGGGCGAGCAGCGGACCGCCGAGCAGATCCTGAAGGACAACGCCGAGCAGCTGCCCGACGAGGTCGACTACCGCTATCCCGGGCCCAAGCCGCGGACCAAGGAGGTCGCGATCACGATGCTGAGCGACGCGGTGGAGAGCGCAACGCGGACACTCGCCGAACCCACCCCGGCGCGGATCGACGCGCTCGTGCGCACGCTCGCGAACAAACGCATGAGCGACGGACAGTTCGACGAGTGTGACCTGACCTTCCGCGAGCTGAGCACGATCTGCGAATCGATCTCCAAAACCGTCGCGAGTATCTACCACGGACGGATCCGCTACGCGAGCACGGACACCGAAAAAGGGAAGGACAAGCCCAAGCCGAAGCCCGAGGCAGTGAAACCCGAGCCCGCCGCACCCAACGGCGGGCAAGAGGCAGAGGGCGAGCCCAACAGCTGATCGCTATTTCTTGCGTTTCTTGCTCCCGCCGCGTCCGGCGCCGCTCGCGCCCTTGCCTCGCATCTTGCCCGTGCTCCGCTTCGTCCCCATCTCGGTGAACATCGCGACAAAGAGCACCAGCGAACCAACCACCACCACGACGAGAATCAGGATCAACAGCCAGCTGGGCATCGCGCACCTCCGGCGGGCAGTATACCAGATCCCCCACCCGCCGCAAGACAACCTATACTTCCATGATGCTCACCAAGCTCCGTCTCATCCAGCGCGCCCACCGCTACAAGCGCCGCCACGATCCCGCCGAGATCGCCGAGATGCTCAGGCGCATCCCCAGCGGGGGCACCGCGATCGACATCGGTGCGCACAAGGGCGCGTACTCCTACTGGATGGGCAAAGCCGTCGGCCCAAAGGGGCGTCTGGTCGCGATCGAGCCGCAGCCCGATCTCGCGCATCGACTCAAAGAGTACTACAAGTCCAACCCACGCGTCCGCGTCCGCCACAGCGCGGTGTCGGACAGCACGGGCACGATCACGCTGCACATCCCCGACGCCGGCCCCTCGCACGGCGCGACAATCCGCGAGCTCAAACCGGGCGAGAGCGTCCGCGTCATCGAGGTCCCGAGCATCGCGTTCAGCGAGCTGCCCGGCGAGTTCGCGCTGCGCCGGATCGACTTCATCAAGTGCGACTGCGAGGGCGCCGAGCGGGTGATCTTCGGATCCGGAACGGATGTCCTCGACAAGTTCAAGCCGACCGTGCTCGTGGAGTGCGAGAAACGACACGCCGAGGAGCACTGCGACCCCGTCGGCGAGCTCTGGGAGATCTTCCGCTCGCTCGGATACAACGGGCACTGCTTCGTCGGCGGGCGGCTCATCGACATCAACAACTTCGATTACGCGACGCACCAGCGCGACCCGAAGGACAAGCCGAACTACGGCAACAACTTCCTCTTCGTGCACCCGCAGAAATCAAGCATGCTGATCCGCTGAATCAGACCCGCCCCCCATCAGTTTCTCGTTGAACGCTTTCGTCGCGCCCGGCGGGAGGGTGAACCATACCCATCGATCTGTGCCGACGAGTTGGCGGGCGATGATGTTGATCTGCCCGATGTGGAAGCTGTAGTGATCGAGCTGGCGGGCGACGGCCGCGTGCACGGGGTGCGGCACCGAGCGGATCGTGACGATCTTTGAAAGATCCGCCCGCGTCAGCCCATCCAACGCATCAAACAACCGGCCCCACCCGGCGTTCCACCGCTCCATGATCCGTGCGCGTTCGCCCCCGGAGTGCTCGGTCGGCGGGTCGAACTCATGGTCGCGGTCGCGTGAAGGCTTCTCGCCGTCGGTAGTGAGAAAGTCCGTCCACCGGCTCAGCATGTTCCCGGCCAGATGATTCGCGATCACCGCGCACGAGTTGAGCCCCGGCGAGAGGACCGCGAAAAACTGTTCGTCGTCGAGCTGGTCAAACGCGTGCTCGCCGAAGGCCTTCTGACGCTCGAAGACCTGTTTCCATACGCTGATCATGTCGGATGGCAGAGGCTCCGCAAACTGGGTATTGCTCATTGGTTTTCCTCCTGCCCATACCATATCCGCAACACTTCCCCCCACTCCTCCAGGCTCTTCACCTGGATAAACGCCCGCTTGACCTCCTCGCCATTCGGGTGGTGGGCCGCGAAGCGGATGCCGAACTTCCGCATGTTCTTCGCGGTGTGCAGCTCCGGGTCGCGCATCGACTGGTTCACCGCCAGCGCGAGCTCGAAGTGCTGCTCGAGCACCTCACGCTGCTCCTGCAGTGTCGGCGGCATCGGCTCTCGCCCCTCCAGCAGCGAACGCGCCTGGCGGAACACCCACGGGTTGCCGATGCATCCGCGCGCGACGCTCACCCCCGCGAGCCCGGTGTACCCGATCATCCGGAAGATCTGCTCGCTGTCCCAGACATCGCCGGACCCGAAGATGATGCGTTCGGGGTTGCGCTCGACGAGGTGCTTGAGCGGATCCCACCGCGAGGGCCCGATGTACTTCTGCTCGACCGTGCGCCCGTGGACGGTCGCCCACGCGATCCCGATGTCGTACGCGGCATCGAACAGCCTGAAAAAGTTCTCGACCATCTCGGGCGTGTCGTCATAAGACCGGCGGATCTTCATCGTCACCGGGATCTCCGCGGGCAGCGCCTCGCGCACGGCTTCGAGGATCCTGATCGCGCCGTCGGGCTCGCGGAGCCAGTGCCCGCCGCGGGCCTTCTTCGAGATCTTCTTGACCGGGCACGCGAGGTTCACATCGATCGCGGCGAAGGTCGTGCTCTCGGGCTCGGCTTCGAGTTGCGGTGTGTGCGTTGCGCGGGATCCGCCGCGCTTCTCGCGGAAGAAGTCCGGCGTGCCTTCTTTATACGCGGCCTTGCGGTAGTGCTTCGCGCCGCGTTTGCCCTGCTCGATCATCATCACGGCGGCCGCCGCCATCTCGGAGGGCTCGCTGCCCATGATCTGCCCGATCAGCGGCTGATCCTCGACGCCGCCCGGGATGTTGTCGTGGATGTCGCCGAGGTCGGCCTTGGCGAACCCGCGTCCGCCGGCCAGGAGTGTGCGATCGAGCAGCGCCTCGGTGACGCAGATCGGGCACCCGTGACGGCGCGCGATAATCCGCATCGCGGCGTCGGAATAGCCCGCCAACCCCGCCTGATAGAACGGCGCATCGAACGACGGGAGGATCTGGCGCACACGCGGATCCATCCCGCCTGCTCCGAAACGCTCGACGAGCGATTCGGCGACCCGCCGCGGATCGATTTCCTGCGCCCCGGCCGCGATCGCGAAACTCGGGGGCGTCGCGTTGTTGCCATCGCAGCCCATAGGGGGGACGATAGGAGGGTGAAGACCACGCCACAAACATCCCGACGCGTCCGCACCGCTGCGATCACCCTCCTCGGCTCCCTGATGCTCGGCTCACTCACGGGCTGCCAGCTCTTCAGCGAGAAGCTCACCGCCGAGCCCGGGCCCGTCTACCCCGAAGCCATGCCCCACGGCGAGGTCTTCGATGTGCAGGTCTTCCGCGAGGTCGCAGAACTCCGATTCACCAACTCCACCCCGATCGATTTCGGGCCCTCCACCGTCTGGCTCAACAAACGCTTCTCCCAGCCGATTGCCGGCATCGCGTCGGGCGAGACCGTCACGATGGACCTCCGACTCTTCGTCGACCAATGGGGCGAAACCTTCCGCGCCGGCGGGTTCTACGCACAACGCGATCCCTCGCCGGTCGTGCTCGTCGAACTCGAAACCGGCGAGGCCGCAGAGCAAATCCTGCACGGATTCGTGATTGTCGAGAATATCTACAACTGATCCGGGGTTCACCGCACATGACCAGGATCCTCGTTGTCGGCCCGCACCCGGATGACCAAGAGCTCGGGATGGGGGGCACCATCATCAAGCTCGCCCAGCAGGGGCACGACATCCTGCTGCTCGATGTCACCAACGGCGAGCCAACGCCGCTGGGATCCGTCGAGACCCGCAAACAGGAAGCCGCCGACGCGCTCGAGATCCTCCGGCGTGATGCGACGGGCACAATCGAACGCTGGCTGCTCGATCTCCCCAACCGCTTCGTCGAGCACACGATCCCCAACCGCCACGCGATCGCCGGCGTCATCCGCGCGTGGCAGGCGGAGATGATCTTCACAACCTACGCGACCGACGCCCACCCGGACCACCGCGCCGTCACGCGCTGCGTCGAGGACGCACGCTTCGACGCCAAGCTCTCCAAGATCGACATGCCCGCGCCCGTCGACGCGTGGACGGGCGAACAGAAAACCCTCGGCCCGACGATCTACCCCAAGTGGTTGATGTACTACTACGCGACCCACCTCCGCTGGGTCGCGGACCCGAGCTTCGTGTTCGACATCTCGGGAGCGGTCGAGCAGAAGCTTGAATCGATCCGGGCCTACCACACCCAGTTCGTCCTGCCGGAGAAGAACCGCAAGGCACTCAACTGGATCGAGGCGTCGGCAACATATTTCGGATCCCGCATCGGGACGGACGCCGGCGAACCTTTTTTCACGAACGAACCCATCGGTCTCCACGCCCTGAACGGGCTTGTGATGTAAATTTGTGTGGGCTTTGATCGGTTTCCAGAGAATTTGGGTGGTTTTTTGCCTGTCTCTCGGTCATACTTATCGGTGCTCGGGAGAGCGCGGCCGAGCCCCACGACCACACACCAATCCGCGCCGCAACAGGAGACCCAGATTATGAATCTCAAAGATACCCTTCCATTCCTCGCGGGCATTGCCGCGGCATCGGGCATCGCCGTCCTCGTCGCGGCGGGACCGGAACACGACTCCCACGGCATGGACCCGGTCACCACCGACGAGATGAACGAAATGATGGAGATGTCCCCCGAGGACATGATGGCCGCCATGGCCAAGATGAGCGAGCCCGGCGAGCATCACAAAGAACTCGGCGAGATGGTCGGCAACTGGCACGCCAAGACCAGTTTCATCATGGACCCCTCCGCGCCCCCTATGGAGGGCGAGGGTGAGATGAGCGTCAAGTGGATCCTCGGTGGGCGCTTCCTGCAGTCCAACTTCAAGATGGACTTCATGGGGCAGCCCTTCGAGGGGCTCAGCTTCATGGGCTACGACAACGCCCACGGGGAATATGTCTCCACCTGGATGGACTCCATGACCACGAAAATCACCTACATGACCGGTGAGAAAGAGGACGGCGCGCTCGTCATGCACGGCATCTCCACCACCCCCATGGGCGACAACCCCATGAAGATCGTCACCACCTCCAACGAGGACGGCACCGTCACCGACAAGTTCTACGACCAGATGCCCGACGGCACCTGGATGAACTCCGGCACGATCGTCTACACACGCAAGTAATCCGCAATCGCAACCACGCCTGCGGCCCGCGCATCATGCGCGGGCCGCTGTGCGTTCGGAGCAACCCGGCATGAACGACGAACAACAGTTCATCTGCTTCCTCGAGCCCACACGCGAGGAGATGCCCGACGACCCGACCGAAACAGAAGCACAGGCGGCACGCGACCACTTCGCCTACTACAAAGAACTCCACGCACGCGGCACGCTCGTGCTCGCGGGGCGCACGCAGCAAGCGCCCCACATCGGCATCATGGTCTTCGAGGCAAAGGATATGGAAACCGCGAAACGAATCGTCGAGAACGATCCCGCGATCGTCGCCGGCATCTTCCGCGCACGCATCCAGCCCTACCGCGTCGCGCTGCTTCAGGGACGAGACTGAATCAGATCCGCTCGTAGAGCGGCAGCTTCCCAACAAGCGGTCGGCAGTAATCCAGGAACAACTGGCTCACATTGTTGTGCCCATCAATAAACTCGCTGGGCATGTGCTTGGTCTTCGCCGCGACATCGCCGAGCTCGATCCGCTTGTACTGACCGGCGTAGGGCTGACCCTCGCCGATCGGGCTCGTGCGGATAATCGCAACCGATCCGTCCAGATCACCACTCGTCGCGAGCCTTGCCGCGTAGCGCCCCACGCCGCGCGCCTCGCGCTGGTCGAGCGGCGACTGGTCGGGGAAACACCGCTGAACATACCCGAAGGTGTCCGCCCGCACTCGCGGGGCTTTTCCCCCGACCGGCGTGAGCTTTTCTTTGAGCAGATCGGACAAGCCGTCACCGATCGCGCCGGACCCCGAGAGCTGCACATTGCCGTGCGCATCAACCTGCCCGTTCTTGATGAGCTGGGCACCGATCGCGTTGCCTTCCTTGTCGCTGATGCCCTCGCTCACCGCGATGTGAACCCGCTGGCGTTTGTCGTAGATCCTGGCGACATCCTCGACGAACCGCTCGGTATCGAACGGCACCTCGGGGAGATAGATCAGCTGGGGCCCGTCGGTCGACCCGCCCTCGTACTCGTACCGATCGTCACGACGCGCCAGCGCACTGGCCGCGGTCAGGAACCCCGCGTGGCGCCCCATGATGACATTGATCTTGATGCCGGGCAGCGAGATGTTGTCGAGGAAGTCCGCCATGCACGCCTTGGCGACGAACCGCGCCGCGCTCGGGAAGCCCGGCGTGTGGTCGTTGATCATCAGATCGTTGTCCACCGTCTTCGGGATATGGAAACACCGCAGCTCGTAGCCCTTCTCGTTGGAGAGCTCGTTGACGATCCGGCAGGTGTCCGAGCTGTCGTTGCCCCCGATGTAGAAGAAGTAGCGGATGTCGTGCTTCTGGCACGCCTCGAAGATCCGCTCGCAGTACGCCGCATCGGGCTTGTCGCGGGTTGAGCCGAGCCCGGCGCTGGGGGTCTGGGCGAGCAGCTGGAGCCGGTCGTGCGGATAATCAGTGAGGTCGTAGAGGTCATCGTTGACGAGCCCGGTCACGCCATGACGCATCCCGAGGACCTTTTTGATCGCGTTGCCCTCGGTCCCCGCCCCCGCGGCTCGGAGCCCCTCGATCACACCCACAAGCGACTCATTGATGACGGCGGTGGGCCCGCCCGACTGCCCGATCACCGCGTTGCCCCTGACCAGATCAACTGCCATTGCTGCCCTCTTTCTCCGGATTGCCCGTCAAGCGGGCGGCGATTCTCAACCAGACCGAAGCGTAGGGGGATTCGACGGGTTTGTGCACCAATTCTTGCCGCGCCGGGCCCGGTTCCTCGGTACCATGGTGCCCAAGGAGTCCTGATTTATGAAATCTGCATCCGTTCTCGCCGCCCTCGCGATCGCCGCCCTCCACGCCGGCGCCTCCGACCCGCTCGCCCCCCGTCCCAACGGCATGGCGCCCGCGCGACCGGGCACCTACCTCATCACCGACGCCACCATCCACACGGCACCCGGAAGCACCCTCGAGGACAGCGACCTGCTCATCGTTGACGGACGCATTGCCAAGATCGGAACGGATCTCCAAGCTCCAGGTGCGCAGCTCATCGACCTCGACGGGGTGCACCTCTACGCGGGCTTCATTGATCCATATATCGTCGTTGACGCTCCTGCTCCGAGTGCGTCATCCGCGGGCAGACACTGGAACGACATGGTCACCCCCCAACGCGACGCGCTCAGCGGCACCGGACTCAGCGGTGACCAAGCCGAAAAACTCCGCGAACAGGGATTCACCAGCGCGATGATCGCCCCCGGGCACGGCGTCTTCCGCGGCTGGTCCGCGATCGTCTCCACCGCCGAACCCTTCGACGACCCCTCCATGGGCTCAACACCCGTCTACAAAGCGCGCGCCGCCCAGATCCACGGCTTCGAAACCTCCGACTGGTCCTCCGGCGCATACCCGACGAGCCACATGGGCGTCATGGCGCTGCTCCGCCAAACCTTTATCGATGCGGAACACCGCGCCGCATCCGAGCACGCCGACGCGTCATGCCTCGATTCTGTCAGCGGCAGCAACCTCAATATCTACGACACCCGCCACGAGCTCGAAGCGCTCCTCGCGGGCAAGGTCGCCGGCGAGTTCCACCACGAGCATGTCGCGATCGTCGGCAACGGCAACGAGCACCGCCGACTCGACGCGCTCAAGGATCTTGGCTTCCCGATCATCACCCCACTGAACTTCCCCAAGGCCCCCGATGTGTTCTCGATCGGTGCCGCCGACAGCGTGGACCTCGCAGAACTCCAATCCTGGGAACGCGCCCCCGCCAACGCCCGCTGGCTCGACAACTCGGGCCTCACCGTCGCCCTGACCACAAGCAAGCTCCCCAAGGGACAAAAATTCTGGGACAACCTGCACACCGCGATCGAGAAAGGGCTCGCCCCCGACCGCGCCCTCGCGATGCTCACAACAAACCCCGCCGAGATCCTCGGACTCAACGACCAGGGCACCCTCGCCGTCGGCCACCCCGCGAACATCGTCCTCGCCTCGGGCAATCTCTTCGACCCGGAAGCCGACGCCAAGATCCTCGACCTCTTCGTCGATGGACGCAAGCACCACATCAGCGACGCCGAGTCCGACCATTTCGATGGGCACTGGACCATCCGGATCGTCGGTGCGCCATTCACCATGTGGATGGACATCGACGGCAACACGATCACCGCGACCGAGGGAGAGGGCGATGACGCCGCCGTCGGCAAAGCGCGCAAGGTCACCATGGACCACAACACGCTGTCCTTCCTCATCGATGACGACGACGATGGCACGGGCACCTATGTCATGACCGGCACGCTCCTTCCCGACGGGATGATCCGCGGCACCGGGATGGCCGCGGACCAATCCACCTTTGAATGGACCGCGACCAAGGACGCCGACACCGTCACCACCAAGGATTTCGCGGGCACCTGGGATGCGACACTCAACAACCGCTTCGAGCTCAGCTTCAAGGTCAAGGGCGACAAGGTGACGGTGGTTGAGCACACCGACGCCGATGACATCACGCAGGACGCCACCGAGGTCCGCGTCGAGGACGACCAGCTCAAGTTCAACTTCGAGCACAAGCCCTTCGGCATGGAGGGCGTCTTCCGCATCGCGCTCGCCCCACCCACCGACGACGCGCTCACCGGCGACGGTGAGATGCCGGGCGGCAAAGCATTCCCACTCTCCGCCGTCCGCGCGAGCAAGGACAAGCCCGACGCCGACAAGCTCCCCGATCTCCCCGAAGCACCGTTCGGGTCGTATGCCTACACCGAAGAACCCAAGAGCGGCATCACCCTTATCACCGGCGCCACAATCTGGACCCAGACCGACGACGGCATCCTCGAAGACGGATGGATCCTCGTCCGCGACGGCAAGATCATGTCCGTCGGCACCGGGGGTTACCCACGCATCGCCGTCGACCAGCAGTTCGACGCGACCGGCATGCACATCACCCCCGGGCTCATCGATGCCCACTCGCACACCGGGCTCTTCCGCTTCGGCGTCAACGAGTCCGGACAAGCCGTCACCAGCGAGGTCCGCATCAGTGATTCCCTCGACCCCGCCCACCCCGGTTTCTACCGCGAGCTCGCCGGCGGCTTGACCACCGCCAACCTCCTCCACGGCTCCGCCAATCCCATCGGCGGGCAGTCGCAGACCATCAAACTCCGCTGGAACGCCGACAAACCCGAGGACATGTTCTTCGAGGGCGCCAAGCCCGGCATCAAGTTCGCGCTCGGCGAGAATGTCAAGCAATCCAACTGGGGTGACGACAACACCACCCGCTACCCCCAGACCCGCATGGGTGTCGAGACCATCATGCGCGACCGATTCACCAAGGCGCGTGAGTACGCAACAAATCGTGTACGAAGTGTGAAACTCACTCAACAACTCGATCAACTGGACACACGCCTACAAAACCTAAAAAGCGAATTAGTGAAAGAAAATGAACGGCAGAGCCCGTACTACCAAATACTCGATCAAAGGCAGCAACTTCAACGGACAATCAATGAGTTATCTGCCCGCGACCTCGAGCTCGAAGCCCTCGCAGAGATCCTCGCCGGCGATCGCCTCGTGCACTGCCACTCCTACCGCCAGGACGAGATCCTGATGCTCTGCCGACTCGCCGAGGAGTTCGGTTTCAAAATCGGCACCTTCCAGCACGGGCTCGAGACCTACAAGGTCGCCGAGATCGTCAAGGAGCACGCGATCGGCGCCTCCATCTTCTCCGACTGGTGGGCCTACAAGGTCGAGGTCCAGGACGCGATCCCCTACGCCGGCCCGATCAACCACGCCGTCGGGCTGCTCACCAGCTACAACTCCGACTCCGACGACCTCGCCCGCCGAATGAATGTCGAAGCGGGCAAGGCATTCAAATACGCCAAGATGTCCGGCATCGAGATGACCGAACAGGAGGCCCTCGCCTTCGTCACCACCAACCCCGCGATCCAGCTCGGTATCGATGCCCGCGTCGGCACGCTCGAACCGGGCAAGGACGCCGACATCGCGGTCTGGACCGGCAACCCGCTCTCCTCGCTCTCACGCTGCGAGATGACCTTCGTCGACGGCAAGCTCCTGTTCTCCCGCGAGCTCGACGCGCAGATGCGCACCGCCATCGCCACCGAACGCCAACGCCTCATCCAGAAGATCCTCACCGAGGGCAAGCCGGAACCCAAGCCCGAGAAGGAAAGCAAGGACGACGACACCAAAGCCCCCGAGCTCGTCGACCCCAACTACGCCGACCATTACAGCAACACCCACCAGGGCGACTGCGGCTGCAACACCCTCCACACCCACTGGACCGACGCATACACCAGCACCGAAAGCGGAAACTGAACCATGAACCTCTTGACCACCACCATCGCCGCCGCCATGCTCGCAACCGCGTGCGCCTCCGCCCAGGACCTCGCACCCGCCGCACCCGCGCAGGACCACCCGATCATCCTCATCGGCGCAACCGTACATACCGTCTCCGGCGACAACATCGAGAACGGCGCCGTCGCTTTCACCAACGGACGCATCGAGTATGTCGGCCAACGGATGCACATCGACCTGAGCGACCCCGCCCCCAACACGCAGATCATCGACCTCACCGGGAAACACATCTACCCCGGGCTCATCGACTCGGTGACGCGATTGGGTCTCGAAGAGATCTCCGCCGTCCGCGCCATGAACGACTACAACGAGGTCGGCGACATGACCCCCGAGGTCCGCGCCTATGTCTCTGTCAACCCCGACTCCACCGTCATCCCCACCGCCCAGACCAACGGCGTCCTCACCGTCGGCGTGTTCCCCTCCGGGGGCACCATCCCCGGACGCGCCTCCGTCCTCCGCACCAACGGATGGACCACCGAGGACATGGCCATCTCCCGTGACGCCGGCGTCATCATCAACTGGCCCCGCATGCGCGCCCCAGCCAACAGCAACGACACATCCAGGTTCAACAGCAACCGCGACAAACGCCTCGCCAAGCTCGACACCCTTATCGATCAAACAATCTCCTACGCCGCGGCTCACAATGCGACCGATCTCCAGCTCGACGCGATGACCACCATCCTCCCCGGTGAATCACAGAACCCCGTCTACATCAACGCCGACGACTACGACCAGATCACCACCGCCGTCAACTGGGCAATCTCCCGCGGACTCCGCCCAGTCATCGTCGGCGGACGCGATGCCCACCTCTGCACCGACCTGCTCGCATCCACAAACACCCCCGTCATCGTCGGCGGCACCTACAACTTCCCCAAACGCAACGACGCCGCCTACGACGAACCCTACACCCTCCCCGCCAAGCTCGAGGCCGCCGGCGTGAAGTGGTCGCTCACCATGTCCTCGCGCCACGCCCACGAGCGCAACCTCCCCGACGCCGCCGCGATCGCCGTCGCCCACGGGCTCGATCACGACGCCGCCCTCCGCGCGATCACACTCACCGCCGCCGAGAACCTCGGCGTCGCCGACCAACTCGGGTCCATCGAACAGGACAAACTCGCAACCCTCATCATCACCGATGCCGACATCCTCGATGTCACCACCATCGTCGAGGGCGCCTATATCGACGGCCGCAAGATCGATCTCCGCAACAAGCAGACCGATCTCCGAGACAAGTACCTCGAAAAGTACCGGCAGCTCGACATGATTGAATCAGAGGACTGACCGCCTACCGCAGCACATACTCGTCCTGCAGCACCACCGCTTCCCCGTCAGCCAGCGCTGTCCGAAACAGCACACGGATCCGCCCGCGCGAGCCCTCCCCCACACGGACCGCCTTGTCCAGCCAAGCAGGAAGCCCGCCGAGCACCACCCGGTAGGTCCGCGTCGCGGAATCAAAGTACCCGACATTAGAATCCAGCTCCCGCAGATCCACATCCCAACGCACCCGCTCGTCGCCCTCCGCGCTGCCGCGGAGCTGAACCTGCAACGCACCAACCCCCTTGACCGTGTCGCCCCAGGAGTCCTTGAGCTCGACATGCAGCACGATCCGCGCGTTATCCGCCGTGTCCAGCTCCGTGTGCGTCAACGGGTGCACACGCATCACCCTTGGCGCGAACGGCCCCGGCACCGCGAGCCCATCCTCCGTACGCACCACCTGCTCACGCACGATCTGCACACGCGAACACCCGACACCAAAGCCGACCAGCAACAACCCGACAGCAAGCACGCACCGCATCATCACCCAATCCTAGCGCCGCCCGCGTTGCCTGTTGTCGATCCGCCCAGACGCTCGATCGCCGCAACCAGCCCCCGCTGCCCCGCCTCCAAACTCGCCATCGCCCGCGTGTTGTCCCGCACGACTTCAATCACAGCACTCTGCCCCCTCGACGATTCCATCAACGCGGTGTGCGCCTGTGTGAGCTCCCGCTCTCGCTCCGCCGACGATCTCCGCTCGACCAGCCACATCCAGCACACCATCCCCGCGACCCCGAACTGCGCCGCCGTCGCCATGATCTCCGCTTCCATACCACGCCCCAATCACCCAGATGCCAGCACACCGAACATCGCCGTGTACCCGACCGAGACCGTCCGCCCCCGATCCGTCTCCCCGCTCGGCTCAAAGCTCAGCAGCTTCACACCGCTCCACTCGTGCCCGTGCGCATCCTCGAGCAGCCCCGACCCGACCGAGCTGTCCGCCTCGTCCGTGATCGCATCGCGGAGCGACCAGAGCCCAGCCTCCGTCGCGGATACCAGCCGACCACGCACCTCGACGCGCAACTCATAGTCCCCGTACTCCGCCGATCCATCCTGCGTCACATCCCCCGCCACCGCCGCCAGTGAGACGACGCGCCGCCCGCGCCGCTGCTCCCTGAACACATGAGGCCCGGACCCAAACAGATCCTCGCCCTTATACGAACTCCCCATCGCAACCTCCTAGTTCGCGTTCGTCACCGTCACCGGATCCGCATCTCCAGCATCCGAAACACACACCAGTATGATCGTTCGCTCGCTCCGCGATCCGCCAACGGCATACGAAACCGACTCCACCACCGCGTCAGCCCTCACGATCTTCCGATCGACATCGCTCCCACCAGAAACCTCAATCCGGAGTTCCTCCATCTCCCCAGGGATCGGCGACTCCAGATCTGTTGTCTCAAACGATTGAATAACCCGCGCCTTCACGCGAATACGCGATACATCCGCGAACACCAGTTGAGCCCCCTCGTCGCCCCACTCCTCGATCGTCCGTGTGCCGAACCGATCAAACGACACCCGCTGCACACCTTCCCAATCGTTACTCCCGAACCGCACCAGGTCCGGCCTCAACACAACCATCACCACCCCCTTATCCGCGCGAAAGCACAAACACATTCGCCCGCCGCGCCGTATCCGCGATGCCGTCACCGTCCAGATCGATCATCGCGACCACCCGCTCACGCTCGCTACTGAACCGCTCCTTGTACATCCCCGCCCGCTGATCAAACCTCGCGCCCCCACGACCCGGCGCGCCCGCGGCCGCATAAATCAGATGCAACGCCCCCAGCGCCTCCAGCCGCGAGAGCGCACCAGGATTCGTTACCGCGTCCTCATCGATCTCACCAAGCCCGTCGGGATCGATCCCGAGCATCGCAAGCACCTGCCGATGCACCAGCCCGATCTGAGGCGTAAAAGTCCAGACCTCCACCGTTCGATTCGACGCATCCCCAGCACCCACCGGCGCGCTCGCCGTGCTCCCACGCATGATCGAGACCGTCGCCGTCGTCGCCGTATCAACGCTCACCACCTCGAGCGCAGTCCCGTTGAACACCACCACATGCCCCGCGTCCACGCCCGCATCCACAAACGAGCCACTGGATATCGTCAGTGTCGTCCCGCTCAGCGTCCCCGTCACATCGAGCACGCGCTGCCCCGCCCAGCCGACATCCCGCATCAGCCCGGGCTCGAGCACCACCAGATCCCTGTCCTTCGCAAACATCACCCACCCCCTTCAACCAGAATCCCAAACCCGGGGCACCCGTCTCCGAGCACCCCGAGCACCCCGGCTCTCCCACCAAGGCCCGCACCATCAACGCAGCACCATCAGACACCCAAGCCGGTAATCATCCCGTGCGCGTTCTCGTTCTTGAACTCCAGCGTGTACTCCCCGATCACCTGCCCGTTGACAGAGTCCCCCGTCGCCGCCAGCGGCTTGTAATGGAAACTCCGACCCTGCATCGGCATCACGCTGATCCGCGACGAATCCAGAAGCAAAATCGTGTCCGTAGGCACCCACCGGCTCATCACCACCCGGCACACACCGAAGTCACTCTCGTACACGCTGATCATGTCCGAATAGGTCTGATCCTCCGGCAAATACGCGCGGCTCCCCGTTGCGAACCCGTTGATCTTCCGCTTCTGCGCACCGCCAACAACAATCGTGTCCACGCCCCCGCTGCTCTGATCCCAGATCTGCTTGAGCGCCGCATTAATCACCGCCTCGTTCAGCTCGTCGCTCCCCGTTCCATCCCCGTCCGGGATCCCCCCAACACCGGGCTCAAAGATGTTCGTCTCGATCGAGTGCACGATCCCGTTCATCGATCGACGCACCGTGCTCGAACCCTGCTGCGTGCTCGTCGGTGCAACACCATTAATCACGCAGTTCTCCAGATCACGAAGCAGTTCACGCATCCGCTCCTGCTTCTGGTAATCCACCTCGTCCGCGATCCCGTACGCCCTGCTCGCCTGCATCGAGCCCGAGACATCAATCCCCGCCGTAAAAATCTGCGTGTAGTTCGACTTGCGGACCCGGCTCGTAAACCGCGCCTCCGGAGCCGCGTCCCCCTCGAGCGCCGCGTTCCCAAGAATCGTCAGCACCATGTTGTCCGCGAGCGTCGCGCCAACAGTCCCCCCGTACGACCGCGTCACCCCAAGCGTGTTGCTGCCCGTGTTCACACTCCCCACCAGCATCACCTCGCTCGTGTTCCCGGGACGCACAAGATCCCCCACCCGGAACACGCTCGCGTCGTCCACAATCAGCCCCACCGCCGTCTCCGGGTCCGGCGTAAAACTCGTCTGATTCAGCGTCCCCATATTCCCGAGCAGCGTGTCCTCGATCCACTCATGCACCGTCGACAACGCCGAACGCTTCGCATCCCCCAGGTGATCAAGCAACGGCACCTCGAACGGGCTCACAATCCCGATGATGTCGCTCACATCCTCCACCAGCTCGGGCAAGCCCGCCCCCGCCCCGTATGTCGCCTTCCCAGTAAAACTCATCTCGCCTCCTCAATGCGCACCAACGCGCTCCCTCTCAAAGCCCAACACCAATACGCCCGCTAACAGCACGCCCGACGAGCCTGCAGATACCGCAACAACGCCCCTCGATCACCGCTCGCCCGCGCTTCCCCGGCCATCGTGTCCAAATCCTCCGACCGACCACGCTGCACCATCGCACTCATCAGCGATCCACCCGTTCTCTTTGCGCCAGACCCGCCCGCAAAGAGGAACGGCTTCTTGCTCCTCAGTTCCCGCACAGCGATCGCCACATCCGGCTCATCCATCCCCGCGATCGCCACCTCCGTCAGCAGACACGCCGTCTCCAGATCCACCGCGTTCGCCCGCGACACTTCCTGCTCGATCTGCGATCGACGCTCTACCGCCGCGACCGCCTCGTTCGCCGCCGCAAGCTCCTCGCGGAGCGAGGCAACCGTCCGCTTCAGTTCCGCGATCTCCGCTTGCGCCTCCTGCTCCTCTTCCAGCAGCTCCGGGCTCACCGGCGGACGCGTCTCTACAGCCTCTCCGCCCCCGCCACCACCGAACTGCTGGCCGCCATCAACCTTCGACATCCCACACCTCCATTCGCTTACACAACCCCAGGATCAACACGCCCGTACCCGAGCTCCGCGATCACCGTCTCCGCGGGAACACCAAGCTCGATCTTCCCCTTCGCCGCGGCAACCGTCTCCCGCTCGTCCGCTACCGCGAACTCGGGCCACACCACACGCACACCGCGCTCACTCGGATCCGTCGAGAGCACCCCCGCCGCATCCAACGCCGTCAGGATCATCCCGCACACCTTCTCCATACCACGCCCGTACCCGACGCGTTTGCGCCGCGTCTTCGCGATCAATCCCATCAGCGTCACCCGCAGCGCATTGCCACTCGAAAGATTCCCGAGCTTCGCACGCACCACGCCCCCCGCAAGCGGCGGCACCCCGCTCACCTTGTCCATCGCCTCACGGATCTCCGTGATATGGCTCTCCTCACTCGGGCTGTGCATGTCCCCGCCGAACCGCTCGATCGAAGCGTCCGGGTTCTCCGTGCTCCACACCACGCCAGGCCCAACCCCCGCGCCATTGAACCCCTCGATCCCCTTCGCCAGATACATCTGAAAACTCTGCAGCGTCACCCGGTTCGCCCGATCACTTAGCCGCGTATTCAGCTCGTCCTGAAGCGCCACCAGTGGCTCCACCTCGCCTATCCCGCCATACACAAACGGCTGACGCATATTCTGGATGTGCACTACCGGCACCTCGCCCCCAAGCAGCGTGCTCGCTGACCGCGCAACCTCTTCCCCGTTCTCAAACCGACGCCACCCGCTCCTCCCGAAGACCTCCGTCACCGTCCCCTGCCTGCGTTCAACGCGGGACCCGCCCGAACCGCCGCGTCCACCAAAGAGCCGACCAACACGCCCGCCGCGCCCCCGCGATCCCTCGACCTCGTTGAGCTCCCGCTCAAAGTGCACCGCGTACCCATCAAGGACGCGATAATCGTCCGCGGAAACCAACGCAACCCCCCGCCGAGCATCGATCGGCTCGATCGTGATCCACTCCGACGCGCCCGCGAGTGTCGCGCCCCCGAGCCCCTCCGCATCGATGCGAACAAGCAGATCCACATGCCCGAACACATGCCCCAGGATCGCCAGGTCCTGCAGGAGCGCGATTCCCCCGCTCGCCTCCCACACCGCTTCGAGTACCGATTCAACCGCCAACTTCACACCCGCATCCCCCGCCGTGCTCTCAAAGCGGATCGGATCACCGAACATGAAATCAACCATCGTCTGCACACGCCAACCGATATCGTTCTCGATCACCACCTCGCGCCGCCCACGCTGATCGCCGTACACTCCGCTCCCGTTGCCCCTAATCCGTTCCGGCAACCCGATCTCCTGCGCCGCGCGATACCACCCCTTACCGCCCGCCGTGCCCGACACGCCGACCAACTCGAGCGGGTTTCGAAAATACGCCCACATCTTCTCATGCCGGGGAATCTCCCGGCTCGCATGCTCGCCGATCGCGAGCTGCACAAGCGCCCAATCCGGGTCAGCGTCAAACCTCATCTCGAGTTGGTCGGCCATCGGTCCCTCCTCCGCTCCCTGCGTGTCACCATCGCACGCCACACCCATTCCCCCGCCGACCATCAACCGCGCGCACAAACACCATCACCCGATCCCACGCCCCGATCGCAAACCCGTGCAAACACACACATCAAACTTTTTCAGAATCTCAGCCAAGCCCACACGCCCGCGGCCTCACCGTGCGCACAAACCAAGCGCATAAAAAACGCCGCCCAGAGAGCGGCGGCATCAGCTCATCACACGGAATCCCAACTCAGATCGCCTCGACCACCGAGTACCGGTCCAGATTCACGACAACCAACTCGCCGTCATCCCGACGCAACTCCATCCGGTCCAACCACAGCTTCTTGTCCTTCGCGTGCGCGAACCACGAGCCGGTCTTCTGCTGCCCAACGCGGAGCACCTCGCCCTCGACACTCACCGCGCTGCCGCTGGTCCCGCGCATCACCTGCTGCGTCACCCGCACCCGCATCCCCGCCTCGATCTGTACCGTCTCGTTGCTCATGCCCAACAATAGCTCCCTAGCCACGGACCTTCCCGATCTCGCTGTTCACCGCCGCCACCGTTTCCCGCGCGACCGCCTCCGTCGGCGCCTCCACGATCACCCGCATGATCGGCTCCGTGTTGCTCGCCCGCACATGCGCCCACACGCCTTTCTCGTCCCAATCCACCCGGATCCCGTCCTGCAGATCCACCCGGCATCCCGCCATCCCGCCATACACCCGGGCAAGATGCTCCACCACAGGCACCGCGTCCGCCTTGCTCGCCAGCGAAGCCTTCTCCTTCACGATGCAGTACCCATTCCCCCCAGGCCCCATCGAATCGATCAGCTTCACGAGCTCACCAACCGTCTTCCCTGTCATCGCCATCAAGCTCAGCACGAGCGCCATCCCGGAAAGCGAATCCCGCACATAGGTCACCTCGGGCCAGATCACCCCGCCGTTACCCTCGCCCCCGAGAACAACATCACGCCCCTCCTGCTTCAGCCGCTTCATCGCCTCGACGACATTCGCCTCACCCACAGCCGTCCGCACCACCTCCGCCCCGTAGTGCTTCGCCACATCATCGATCATCCGCGAGGTCGACAGGTTCACCACAAACGCCGGCCTCCCGTCCCCCCCGCCGCCGTTCGTCTTTCGTCCCTCCATGATCGCCACCGCGCACAGCACCAGCGTGTACTCCTCGCCGATGTATCCGCCGAGCTCATCAACAACCGCCAGCCGATCCGCGTCCGGGTCCTGAGCAAACCCCACATCCGCCTTCAACCCCGGCACCGCATCACACAACCCGCCAGCACCCGAAAGATTTTCCTTCGTCGGTTCAGGTGTGTGCGGAAAGCGCCCCGTGTTCTCACCATGAATATGAATCGCCCGGCAAGGCGTGTCTTCAAAGAACAACTGACTGATAAGCCCGCCGCTGCAGTTCACCGAATCGATCACAACCGTCGGTTTCAACAACTCCTCAAAGCCTGACCAGAAGTATCCCTCGTCAGATCCGACAACCCGCTCGCAAGCGCTGATGACCCGCAGACAATGTGGATCTTCGACATCGTTGTCCACCGTCGAATCATTGATCTCGTCGCCCGCCCACCAACCGATCGTCCCTTCGCGATATCGCGTCACGATCACCTCTGCGGTCGCCGCATCCGGCGCGCACGCATCGCTGATCGTTTGTTCAACTCTTCGCCCGTCGATATCCGCATCGCCCCATCCCGCACGCCGAATCAGGATCTTAATCCCGTTCCATTCCTGCGGATTATGACTTGCCGTGATGATCAATGCCGCGTCCGCACCGAGATAATCGCATTGCATCCCGACCGTCGGCGTCATCGCAACACCAAGCCGACACACCCGACACCCCGTCGCGAGCAGCCCGCTGATCGCCGCCGTGTAGGTTGATTCACCGCCGATCCGTCCGTCCCGAGCAACCAAGACATGCGGCTCACGATCCCCGACCTGCTCCTGCAGCCAGGTCCCCACCACCGCCGCATACCGCACCGCAACCTCAGGCGTCAGGCTCTCCCCCACAATCCCACGCAGCCCGCTCACACCCAGAATCAGCCCCGAATCGCCCATCACAAACCTCCAGAATCAGTCACCCACTCTAGGTTCCCACCACCCTATCCTCCCCCATGCCCGATTCCCTCCAATCCTTCCTCTTCTCCTACTACGGCCTCGACTGGGCCGCCGCCGTCTTCATGTTCCTTTCCATGTACCGCCTCGGGCACCACAAAAAAGACGGCTTCGTCTACGCCGCCCTCGCATCCATCTGCTGGATCGCCTTCAACCTCATCGCCCACTCCGCCGCGGGCGTCATCGCCAACCTCATCATCGCCGCCATGGCCTTCCGCTCACTCACCCAGTGGAACGCCAAGGACGCCAGCCAACCCCAAGAACACACCCTCCCCATCACCCCCGAGCCCTGACCATGTTCACCATCACCGTCCAGACTGAGTTCTGCGCCGCCCACACCATCTCCATCGCCGGCAACCCCGAACCGGTCCACGGGCACAACTGGCGCGTCACCGCCGCCGTCGAAGCCGAAACCCTCGACGAGGACGGTTTCGTCTGCGACTTCCACACCGTCGAGGACACCCTCCACGAGATCATCACCCCCTTCATCAACAACGACCTCAACGCCACCCCCCCCTTCGATACACTCAACCCCACCGCCGAGCACATCGCCAAGCACATCGCCGACGAACTCGCCGCACACCTCGACGAGCCCCTCGCCCCGCATGCCCGCGTCGCGTGGGTCTCCATCACCGAAGCCCCCGGCTGCGTCGCAACCTACCGCCGATGAACCCCTACAATCCCCCACTTTTCTGGAGGATTGAACCATGACCGCCGCAACAACCACCCCCTTCGCCGTCCGCACCCGCGAAACCCTCGAAATGCTCGAATCGAGCGGGCAGACCAAGGTCCTCCAGACCCTCGACTCCCCAATGGACGCCGTCGTCAAAATGGTCGACCCCGACGGCACCACCCACGAACGCGTCTGCATGTGCTCCAACAACTACCTCGGGCTCGCCAACCACCCCGCCGTCGTCGACGCGGGCATCGAAGCCCTGAAAACCTACGGCGCGGGCACCGCCTCCGTCCGCTTCATCTGCGGCACCTTCTCCCCCCACCACACACTCGAACAAACCATCGCCGAGTTCATGGGCACCGAAGCCGCCTACACCTTCGTCTCCTGCTGGAACGCCACCGAAGCCCTCTTCCCCACCGTCTGCGAAGCCGGCGACATCATCATCTCCGACGAGCTCAACCACGCCTGCATCGTCGACTCCATGCGCCTCACCCCCGTCATCAAGAAGGGCGTGAAAAAAGCAATCTACAAGCACGACAACCTCGACTCCGTCAAGCAAGCACTCGAGAACGCCAAGAACGACCCCGAGGTCACCGGACAGATCTGGCTCATCACCGACGGCGTTTTCTCCATGGAAGGCGACATCGCCGACCTCCCCGCGCTCCGCAAACTCTGCGATGAATACGGCGCACTCCTCTGCGTCGATGACTCCCACGGGCACGGCGTCATGGGCAAAGCCGGACGCGGAACCCACGAACACTACAACATGATCGACGAAAACGGCAAAGCCCAGATCGATGTCTTCACCGGCACCCTCGGCAAAGCCCTCGGCGGCGGCGCGGGCGGCTTCATCGCCGCCTCCCAGGACCTCATCGACCTCATCATCCAGCGCGGGCGCCCGACACTCTTCTCCAACGCCCTCCCCGTCACCGTCGCCGCCAGCGCCAACGCCGCGATCCGCACGCTGATGAACGAGCCCGAGCGTGTCGAAAAACTCCGCGACATCGTGAAATACTGCCGCGAGCAGATCAAATCCAGAACCGACTTCGATGTCCTCGAATCCCCCACCGCGATCTGCCCCATCATCGTCGGCGACACCGCCAAAGCCATCGCGATGTCCAAAGCACTCCTCAACCACAACATCTTCGTCATCGGCTTCGGCTTCCCCGTCGTCCCCGAAGGCGCCGCAAGACTCCGCATCCAGATGTCCGCCGCACACACGCAGAAGCATGTGGACCAGCTTGTCGAGGCGCTAACCAAAATTTGAATGAGATACTGCACAAAGTGTCATTACGATTTTCAAGGGCTTGGGCCGTCTACAAGATGCCCCGAATGCAATAGTAAAGAACGAATCAACTACCCGCGCAGCACACCCAAAAGATCTCTTGTCAAAGCGGCGGTTTTGTTCTGCATCAGCATACTAATCTTTGTTGTTTTTGTGTATGGTGCCGGCCCTCTCGCAATCGCGGGTACTCCTGCCATGGCGCCACCAACTCGCTTCCCTGATTCTGCAAATACCCTGCTATTTGTGTTGCTGGTAACCGCCGTGACATTGTGCGGCTTCTTTTTATTCTCAATGGCAACCTACACAATTTCCATCCCAAAATGGATTCGCATGATCATCGATATTGGCCTGCTTGGGGTTTCATTCTGGATCGGAATGCATTTGATTGGTTTCATCTGGCTGTTTGTGTCATTCGTACTTCCCTAGCCCCCAAAAACAATCGCTGTACCTACCAAAAACCCGCGGCTACCCGCGGGTTTTTCAATACACAATCGAGGCCCCCAACTCAATCCTCAAGCACAAAGGTCACCTTCATCGTCACGCGCCAACGAACGACCTTGCCGTCCTCGACATCGACCTTCATCTCCTTCACCCACGCGCCCGACACATTCTTCAGCGTCTTGCTCGCACGCTCGATCCCCTTCTCCACGGCGTGCTCAAAGCTCTTGCCGCTGCTCGCCGAGATCTCCGTAATCTTCGCAACTGTCGCACCCATCACAATCTCCTTTGGTAAGTAACCGTCCCCAGACACACTCTACCAAACAACCCGCCCGGGGCAAACACAATTCATGCAAGCTCGTCGTCCGCGACATGATAAGTCGGGTCCTCGAGCACATTGACCTCCACCAGATCCCCCGCCTTGTGCAGCAGCAGCCGGCACTCCGCGCTCAGATGCCGGAGATGCAGCGTCTTGCCCGCCCGCCGATACTTCTCGGCGACCGCCTCGATCGCCTCGATCGCCGAGTGATCCACCACCCGCGAGTGACGGAACTCGATCACCACATCACCCGGGTCATTCGCCGGATCAAAGAACGACTTGAACTCGCGGATACACCCGAAGAACAACGGCCCATTCAGCTCGTAAGTCCGCGACCCATCCTCGTCATCCCGAACAACCACATGCAGATGCTTCGCGTGCTCCCACGCAAAGATCAGCACCGAAACAATCACGCCGACGATCACCGCAATCGCCAGATCCGTCGCCACCGTCACCGCCGAAACCAAGACCAGCACAAACGCATCCTTCAGCGGGATCTTGCGCAAAATCCGGAAACTCGACCACTCAAAGGTCCCGATCACAACCATGAACATGACGCCAACAAGCACCGCCATCGGGATCATCTCGATGTATTCCGATGCAAACAGGATAAACGCGAGCAGGAACACCGCCGCGCTGATCCCGGACAACCGCCCGCGCCCGCCGGAGTTGATGTTGATCATGCTCTGCCCGATCATCGCGCACCCGCCCATGCCGCCGAACAGCCCACACACCGCGTTTGCAATCCCCTGCCCCACACACTCCTTGTTCCCGCGCCCGCGTGTGTCCGTCATCTCATCAATCAGCGTGAGCGTCAGCAGCGATTCGATCAGCCCCACCGCCGCCAAAATAAGCGAGGTCGGCAGGATGATCCAGAGCGTCTTTAGGTTCAACAGATCCGAGCCAATCGGATGAAACGAGGGGAACCCACCCTTGATCGAAGCGAGATCACCCACGGTCTTCGTGTCCAGCTTCAGCCCGATCACCACCAGCGAGATCACAACGATCGCCGCCAGCGACGAGGGCACCACCCTCGTCAGCTTCGGCAGAAAGAAAATAATCGCCATCGTCGCAGCAATCAGACCAAGAAACAAATACAACTGCTCGCCGCTCATCCAGACAGTCCCGCCATCCTCCCCAGGGATCCTGAACTGCTTGAGCTGTGCCAGGAAGATCACAATCGCGAGCCCGTTCACAAACCCCAACATCACCGGGTGAGGCACAATCCGGATGTACTTCCCGAGATGCAGCACCCCCACCGCGATCTGGATCAACCCCGCGAGCACCACCGCAGCGAACAAATACTCCACCCCATGCTCCGTAACGAGCCCGACCATCACCACCGCCATCGCACCCGTCGCGCCGGAGATCATCCCGGGACGGCCACCGAAGAGCGCAGCGAGCAACCCGACCATAAACGCCGCATACAAACCAACCAACGGCTGCACCCCCGCGACAAACGCGAACGCCACCGCCTCGGGCACCAACGCCAACGCCACCGTCAACCCCGACAGGAGCTCCACCCGAGCCCCCGCCCCCATCACACCGCCGGGGATCTTCGCCGCCGCATCACCGCTCTTCATCAGTCACCGATCACTAAAACTATTCCGAAAGAAAAAAAACGCCGCAACCTCGTCGCGGCGTTCTCCGGCACGATCCTAGCCCCCAAGCAGCAAGCCCGCACAATCAGCCCTCGTCCCCATCATCCGAACCCACCATATCGAGGCGGGCAAACAGCAGCCGCCCCGCCGCGGTCTGCATCGAACTCGTAATCACCATCTCCCTCGTCTCTCCAATGTGCCCGTGCCCGTCCTCCGCGACAACCATCGTCCCATCCTCGAGATACCCCACCGCCTGCCCCGCCTGCTCGCCCGGTTTAATAAGCTCTACCCGGATCGACTTACCGGGGATCACGGCGGGCTTGAGCGCGTTGGCGAGCTCATTGATATTCAAGAGCTCTACCCGCTGGATCCCCGCCACCCGCGCCAGAGGCATATCCATCGTCACCAGCATCGCCGGCATCATCTTCGCGAGCTCAACAAGCGCCGAATCCACCGCCTTCTTCTGCACCGGGGTCTGGTCGATCACCACATCCACTGTCCCCATCCGCTGCAGCTGCGCCACCACCTCCAGCCCACGCTTGCCCTTCGCGCGCTTCATACGATCGCTCACATCCGCTAGTGTCTGCAGCTCCTCGATCACAAACTCCGGAATCACAATCGTCTGCTGCACAAGCCCCGTCGCCGCGATGTCCGCGATCCGAGCATCAATCAACGCCGAAGTATCCAGCAACAACGGCCTCGGCCCGCGGATCTGCTTGGCGAACTCCACATACGGAATCACCAACCGAAACTCATCCTGCGTCTGCAGAACCGTCGTGATCCCCAGATAACACAGACTGATCCCCAGCAGCAGCTTGAACGCCGTGATGATCTCATCAAACGCCTGCAGCTCCCAGCTCCGTACCACCAAGTCAATCACGATCCCCAGCACCCAAGCCGAAACAAGCCCCGCGACCAGGCCGATCACCACCCCCGAAACAATCGAGATCTTCTTCTGAGGCGTCAGAATATCAATCGTCAGGAAGACCCCCGCCAACACCAGCGATACCACAACAGGCACCCACCAGCGGATCCCCACCCCCACCGAAAGCGCGTCCGCGTCCCGCGCAGAAATACTCAGGATGTACAGCAGCGTCACCACCAGCAGCATCGAAACGAACCCGATCCGCACCACCCGCAGCAAAAACACGCTCTGACGATCATCGCTCATCGGATCTGAATCCCTTCCCTTCGATTGCCGTAGAATCCGCAAGCTATTCTACACCAAAGCACAAACACCCGATCCAGCACGAACCAACACCGATCATGCCGCCGAAAAAGAAATCCAAGCCCGTCCAAGAACCCAAGCTCGCCCAGGACCGCTTCCTCAACCGCGACCTCTCCTGGCTCGAGTTCAACGCTAGAGTCCTCAACATCGCACTCGACGAGCGCACCGCCCTGCTCGAGCGGGTCCGCTTCCTTGCTATCTTCGCATCAAATCTCGATGAGTTCGTCATGAAACGCATCGGACTCCTCAAACACCGACACACCCAAGGCGTCGCCCACGCCCCCACACGCCCCGGCGAGCTCCCCCCCATCCAAACCCTCAACGCCTGCCGAGCACGAATCGCAGAACTCGAATCCCAGCTCTCAAGCTGCTGGCATAAAGAACTCATCCCCGCACTCCACCAGCACCACATCCGCATCATCACCTACAAGGACCTCACCAAAAAGCAAGCCAAAGCCGTCGCCTCCTGGTACCGCGCCAATGTCTTCCCCATCCTCACACCCCTCGCCGTCGACCCCGGACACCGGTTCCCCTTCATCTCCAACCTCTCCGAGAACCTCGGCATCCTCCTCGAATCCACCAACCCCGACGAGCCCAACCAGACCCGCTTCGCCCGCCTCAAAATCCCCGACATCCTCCCCGGCTACACCCGCGTCGACACCCTCGCCACCGATGACGAAGAGGACGATACCCCACCCACCGAGGAAGCCCCCGCGATCTACATCGCCCTCGACGAGATCATCACCAACAACCTCGACGACCTCTTCCCCGGCATGCGCATCGTCGACATCCTCCCCTTCCGTGTCACCCGCTCCGCCGCCGTTGAGCTCGACGACGATGAAATCGAAGACCTCCTCGAGCATGTCGAAGAAGAACTCCGCGCACGGCGCTTCGCCGACGCGATCCGGATTGAAACCCCCCCCGACCCCTCGCCCGAGATCCTCCGCTTCCTGCTCAACGAACTCGGACTGACCACCCAAGACCACAGCGCCCACAAGCCGCCCCTCGCATTCGCCGACCTCTTCACCATCGCGGACATGGACCGCCCCGAGCTCAAGGACCCCACCTGGCGCCCCGTCCGCCCACCGGCGCTCGCCGACCCCGAGACCAACATCTTCGCCCAGATCCGCGCCGGCGATCTCCTCGTCCACCACCCCTACGAGTCCTTCACCGACTCCGTCGAACGCTTCATCCACGACGCCGCCCACGACCCCGATGTCCTCGCGATCAAGCAGACCCTCTACCGCACCTCTCGCGACTCCCCTTTCGTCGACTCACTGATCCACGCCGCCGAAGAAGGCAAACAGGTCGCATGCCTCGTCGAACTCCGCGCACGATTCGACGAAGAAAAGAATGTCACCTTCGCCCGACAGCTCGAAGCCGCGGGTGTCCATGTCGCCTACGGCGTGCTCGGGCTCAAAACACACTCCAAATGCTCCATGGTCGTCCGACGAGAAAAAATCGACGGCTCATGGGGAATCCGCACCTACGCCCACCTCGGAACCGGCAACTACCACCCCCAGACCGCCCAGCTCTACACCGACCTCGGGCTCTTCACCTGCGACCCCGAGATCACCGCCGATGTCGTCCGCCTCTTCAACATGATCACCGGGCTCAGCGCCGGACAGGAATACAACCAACTCCTCGTCGCGCCGGACCACATGCGCAACCGCTACCTCGAGCTCATCGAGAACGAGATCGCAAACGCCAAAGCAAACAAGCCCGCACGCATCATCGCGAAGATGAACGCGCTCGAGGACCGGATGATCACCGAGTCCCTCTACCGCGCATCCAACGCGGGCGTAAAAATCGATCTCATCGTCCGGGGTTTCTGCTGCCTCCGCCCGGGCGTCAAGGGCATGAGCGCCAACATCTCTGTCCGCTCGATCATCGGACGCTTCCTCGAGCACTCCCGAATCTTCGTCTTCGCCAACGCTTCGAGCGATCCGCAGGACTACCTCTACTATTTCGGCTCCGCCGACTGGATGTACCG
>JAGQOC010000022.1:0-12567 GCA_020427745.1 Phycisphaerales bacterium
AAGCCGGCTCATTATGGTGCGCCTCGGGCTCGATGACGAGCATCCGGTCCGCGTTCGCGAGCCCCGCATCGCGGAATACACGGTCGATTTCCTTCGCCCAATCGCGATATGCCGCGTTGCGGTCGGCATCGGAGTTGTCCGCGCTCACCTCACGCCCGCCCATCCCGATGAACACCCGCCCGGGCCAGTGGCGTACGCCGCTCAGATATCCGCGAACAGCCTTCCCGTCATCGGTCAGCAGCGGCAGGCTCTCGATGAGTGCACCGCCGAACACATCCGGATGGGTTGTCGATGCATACAACGCGACCGCGCCCCCGAGCGAGGCGCCGCCGATGATGGTGTCCTGTGCGCCCTGCGCAGTGCGGAACGCGCGGTCCACGCGCGGCTTGACTTCGCGGAGCATCCAGTCAACAAACTCCGCGCCCGCGGGCTCGACCCCCTTGAGCGAATCAAACGGCAGATACTCACGGATCCGGTACGCGCCCGAGTTGGGCATCCCCACGATGATGATCGGCTCGATCTTGCCGCGCTCGATGAGCCCGGTCGCCGTCTCGTCGGCGTGCCATTCGCCCGGGACACCCGCGAGCTGCTCAAAGAGGTTCTGCCCATCACACATATAGAGCACCGGGTAGTGCTTGTCCTTGTTCTGCGGCGCGTCGTAGCCCGGGGGGAGCCAGACGAGCAGGTCGCGGGTCATGCTCTCCGCGCCGCCCGAGCCGCCGCGAACCTCGATGCGTCGGACATCGCCCGTCACCTCCAGTTTGCGGTACATGCCGGACTGGCGGACCTGCTCGGCGAGGGAGACGGGCACACGCCACTCGAGGACCTTGAGCTCGATGACCGGCTTCTCCCCAGGAGCAAGCACGGACTTGTCAATCAACGGGAGCGAACGGTTGTCGATCGCGTTGCCGTCCCCGTCGAGCTCCTCGCGGTCCCACCCGCCCATGGTGAACTTGAACTGCATGCCGACACCCTGGAGATCGCGATCGATCACGATCTGCCAGCGGGTATCGGATCGCCCGGAGAGCTTCATCTCGGAATCCGACGGGTTCCAGCCGTTGATGCTCGATGCGAGATAGATCGGATTCTCCTTGTCCGCCTCGCGGGGGAGATCGTCGACGACCAGCACGAACCCCTGAGGCAGTGACTCCGGACGGACCATCTCAGGCTTGGCGTGCGCAGTGCCTCCAAGAACCATCGCCAGCACGACACCCACAAACTTCCATGCACGCATGCTCATCTCCAATCTCGTCTCGTGAAAATCGGACTTTCCGAAATGGTATCAAGAAAAAGGGTGCCCGTGTTCACCACGGGCACCCCGAGTTGTCATTTCTCCGCGTTCTGCACGCGAAAGGTTATTGATTACGGGCAGCCCGCGTTGAAGGCGTCGAGGAAGGCGAAGACATCGAAGATGTCGAAGGTGCCATCATCGGTGAAGTCCGCGGACGGATCCATCGCGTTGAACGCATCGAGGAAGGCGAAGACATCGAAGATGTCCAGGATGCCGTCGTCGGTGAAGTCCGCCGCACAATCCGGAGCCGCCGGGTTGCTCAGGTTGATGAACTGGTCACCCGCGATCGCGTTGAAATCCAGATCGTTGGTGCCGTCACCGTCCGAGTCCCGCGGACCGATGTTGTCCGGCCCGGGGATCCCGCCGAGGACCTGGTTGGAGATGTAATCGAAGCCGGCGTTGGAGATCCAGCCCGCGACAAGGATGTCCTGCGAGCCGTCCCAGCCGAGCTCATCGAGATCAAAGCAGAGCTCGATACCAGTCGTGACCGCCGCGGCACCCGCCGCGGAGCTGTCCGTGACACCCGCGACATTGGAGTTGTCGTTCGCGACCAAGATCAGACCCGGGACGGGGCTGAGCGGGTTCACCGCGGTCAGACGCGGGGCGTACTCGGTGAAGATGCTGCCCAGCGAGCCGTCCTGGATATCGATACGCGGACCAGAGAAATCCAGGAGCTGGTGGGTCGCGATGTCGCCACCGGCGTAGGCGCCGTAGTCCTGGATCGCGCCGAAGAACGGATCCGTGTTCGGGCCGTTGGTGCGGAGCGTCGCGGCGTCGGCGTAGAACACGACATTGCCGGATCCTCCATCAACACCGGTGTTGATGTTCATCCAGTAGTCCGGCTCGAAGCCGGTATCGAAGACGATGTTGCTCATCGAGTTCAGCCCGTTGAAGCTGATATCGACATTGTCATCGCGGAGCACATTCTGACCGCCGGGCTGGACATCGAAGAAGAGGTTGAGCTTGTTGTAGTTCACCTCGAGGTTGCCGCCGAGGAACAGATAGAGCTTGTTGTTCGCGGTATCGATATAGACGCGAGCGTTGTCAAGCTCGGTGCCGTACGCCCAATCCGCATCGGGTGAAACAGGCGTCGCCTGGGAGAGATCCCCGATGACACCCTCGATATTGGAGTTATCGATCGCCATCGAGATCCCGCCGGCCAGCGCGCCCGCGCTGCCGTAGCCCGCCAGCGAGCCCATGTCGTCGATCGAACCGCTGATCGGGCCGAAGAACATGCGGGGGACATTGATCGTCAAGCCGTCGGCATCGTCGTCCCATGTGTCCACGGAGAGCACATAGTCCGCGTCGAACCCGGCATCAAAGACCAGCCCGGCCTGCCCGCCGGGGATGAAGCCGCCGTCGCCCGAACCGGAAGCGAGGGTGCTCAAGCCGCCCGCGCCCGTGTCGATGTAGAGATCGAGCCCGTTGCCATTGGTCTCCAGATTGCCGGCAACGAAGATGTAGAGGTTCGTCCCGTCCTTGGCCATGTAGATCGCATCGATCTCGGAGCCACCGCCGTTGGGGCCCGAACCATCGACCGTGCCATCGGTCTCGTTCCCGAACCCGGTGTAGTTGCCCTGAACGAAGACCTGCGACCAGGAATCCGCGCCGAGGCTGCCGTCGACTGTCGCGCTGGACGACGCGATGCCGCTGAGATCCACCGAGATATGCTGCGTGGTCAGATCGAACGGTGCAGCGTTGAGATCCTGCGCGCCACCAAGGTTCCCGGTATCAAGCGGCAGAGCGCCGACGATCTGGTTGGACTTGAAGGTACGATCGCCCGAGTTCACCCAGCCCGCGATGCGGATGGTCTCGCCGCCGGAAAGACCGAGCGACGCGAGGGGGATCGCGATCTCAACACCGGTCGTGACATCCGCGGGATTCCCGAAGTTGCCGCCGTTGAACAGCCCGGCGGAGTTGTCGCCGAACCCGGTCGGAACGGTCTGTGTCCAGATGACATTGGAGTACAGCGACCCCTCGGTCCCCGCGTCGTAGATACCATCGACGGTCGGTTGCGCGACGGCAAGCCCAGCGATGGACGCGAGCGTGCCTGCAAACATGTATGCCTGTTTTCTCATGGTTCTTCTCCTCCCGAGCAAGCTTTGACCCGGGTTCTTGAGGTGGTGATGACGATCATCCGCGCCCACGGGTCCCCCCGAGAGTGCTCGGAGAGCATGATAACGAAACTTGTTTCGCAATTCGAGAGAGATTTCGCGAGATTCCGCTCATATCTACGGAAATTCATGATAAGCAGAGTCCAGAAAAGTCCGCAGAACGGGCGCCCCTACCCTTCCAAAACCTTGACATTCAGCCAGCCATCAAGGAGTCCGAGATTGACCCCCGGAGAAAGATCCACCGCGAAATCCGGCGTGATCCGGATCTCCACTGCGACCCCACCAAGGGTCCGACGGATCAGCAGTGTCCGCCCATCGTTCTCAGATCCCCATTCGACCGAGCCCTCACGGAGCACCGGGCCGATCACTGGATCGCTGCGATACCGCAGCAGATCGCCGACCGCGGAAAAGAACATCTTCTGCTCCCATTTCCGGTGCTGATCCCAGAGGATCGGTGCGCGATTCAGCGGATCATCCGCACCCGGCATCGCGTACTCATCCCCGTTGTAGATCATCACAGACCCGGGCATCGCGACCAGCGTGGCGTATGCCATCAGCGATCGCTGCATCGCATCAAGATCGGGCGGGGAATCGTCGTAGATTGATCCCCCATCCCACGGCTTTGCCGCATTGTCAAAGCCCCGCTCGGTATCGTTCATCATCAGCGATGCGAGGCGTTCGGTGTCGTGCGAACTCATCAGGTTGAACTGCACGAGATCGTGCGCACGGTCGTGATGAAACACCGACCGCAGCCGATCCGCGGCTACCCGTGCATCACCCTTGATCGGGCCCCCGATGCTGAGCCAATCCGCGATGACATACGCCGCGGGATAGTTCATCTGCCCGTCAAATGCCGTCCCATCAAAGTAGTCCTTCGCATCGAACCAGATCTCCCCGATGATCAACGCCTCGGGGTTGATTCGGCGGACCTCAGCACGCCAGTCTTTCCAGAATCGCCGCCCGACCTCGTTGGCGACATCGAGGCGCCACCCATCGATGCCGTCGCTCGGATCGCCATCGCCGTTGGGATCCATCCATCTTCGGGTGACCGCCATGATGTGGGCCTTGGGCCCGGGGGCGAGATCCCCCTCAATTTGCCGAAAAACGGGGAGGTGCCCGTTCACCCCGTTCCATGATTTCCAGCCGATGAGCTGGCCCTCCTCGTTGAACCGGGTCTCAAACCAGTCGGTGAATCGAGAGCCGATTCCGTGCTCACGGACATCGCTGAACCCGAAGTGCCCGAGCCCGACATGGTTCCACACGCCGTCGAGAACGACGCGGAGCCCGAGTGATTTGGCCTTGGGCAGGAAGACCTCGACAAACCAGGTGTCTGCGGGCGTCCATACCCAGGTCGTTTCGTCGGCGGGGTCTTCTGATTCAGCGAGCGATGCCGGGATCGGACCCGGGTCGCTGTATTTCCCCGGATGCCCGAGCGTGGGATCGATATGGCGATGGTCCCAGGCATCGTACTTGTGCAACGAACGCGACTCGAAGACCGGACAGAGGTAGATCCCCGTCACACCCATCGCGGCGAGGTCCTCGAGTTTCTCGTAAACCCCTTGGAGATCGCCGCCGTAGCGGCGTTCGAAGATCGTGTCCATGCCCGCGCCGGCGAGGCGGTCGGGATTGGAACGGTATCGTCTCGGATCAGATTCAACGCGGAACCAGTGGGCCTCGATCTCCTTGTCGGTGGGCACCCCGAGTGGCTGGTCCCAATCGACCGTCATGAGGTCCCAGCCTGCAGGGTCGTTCTCGGGGTTCCCGTTGCGGAAACGCTCGGGGAAGACCTGGTACCAGACCACGCCCCGCGCCCATTGGGGGGGAGCCGCTTGATCGGTGTTTGATTGTGCGAGAAGGCCGGGTGTGGTGACGAAACCAATGGCGAGAATCACGGCGTGCAACCGGAGACGAAGCGGAGTTTTTCCCCAACGAAAGTACATTCGGTTGACGCGCATGGGGGGTCTCCTGTACACTCAGTATTCGGGTCCCCGCTGGCGGACCCGCCGAACAGGATACACCCCCCATCCCTCTCGCGTGGGCAGACGAAGGACCGAGTGATGAAACACACATCGAATCATCGGAACAGCAGGACCAACGCGTTCACCCTCATCGAGTTGCTGGTGGTCATCGCGATCATCGCGTTGCTCATCGGGATTCTGTTGCCCGCGCTCGCCAAGGCGAAGAACACGGCCAAGGACCTGCTCTGCTCCTCCAACACCCGAGGGATGGCCACCGCACTGACGACCTACACCGCCGACCACAAGGATTGGTTCCCGGTTCTTCCTGCGGGGATCAACGCGGCGAACCCGCATCCTACACGCGAATATGTGATCGATCACCAGAGCGGATTCGGTGGCGTTGCCGGCATGTTCAGCCTGCTGCAGATCGGTGACGCGGACTGGAATGGATCGGGACCACCGAGTGGTGACAACGGGTACTTCGGTTCGCCATTCCCCGGGCTTCCCAACAACGGTATCGGGTACTACCCCAACGGCAGCAACGAACCAATCATGGCGTCCTATCTCGACGGGCTCGAAACGCTGACCTGTCCAAGAGACAAATCCGACGGGTGGTTCGGCTTCCCGGTTGCGCAGCCCGCCAATGTCCGCTGGGCGAACAAGCTCGCCGACAAAATCCCGGAAGCCCCCTCGAATCCGCAGGATGTAGTTTCGTACAACATCAGCTATTTGTACTTCGCAGGATTCCGCGCCGCGGAGCCGGGGATTCTGTTCCCCCCCGCGCTCTGGGGTGATGAGACGGATGATTACGATGTCTCGACCAACGCGTTCTGGGGCGGCTACAAATGGTGGTCGAACACCCCGGGCAATGAGTCCCAGAGCGTACTCGACCAGGTCGGGTTCAACCCGGATACCGGGTACTCGGATATCGACAACCACGGCGACAAGGGCGGGTACTACGCCTTTGCCGACGGGCATGCCGAGTTTGTCAGCAAAAACCCGCAGCGTACTTTCTTTGCGAACCCCAAGGCGACCTACATGAACGAGGAAGGACGAGACCTCGCACGACGCGAGGCCAAGTCGATCAACCTCGTGCTCCCGGGTCGTGATCGGTACATGCAGACCATCGACTAATCTATCGGTGGAGAACTTCTTCCACGCCCGATACGCTGGGGAGTTCGATCCATGACTTGGGGACCCGATTGTGACTGACCAACCCGACCCGAAGAGGCCGACCAAATCGCAATCCACACGCGGGGGGTCGGTGTTCTCCAAACTCTTTGCCCACCAGGAATCCGGGCTGGTGCTCGTGATCATCCTGCTGATGACCGCGTTGAGTATCTATGGACATTTCGTGCCGAGCGAGAGCAAGGACTCGATCGTACTCGACGAATCGGCACAGATCCGGTTCGTTGACGCGGGCGGTATGGAACACGGGAGCGGCGAGCTCGGGCGGAACCAGATCGCGGGATATCGGATTATTCAGGACGGCAAGACAACGGACTACCCCGCAGCCGGGAGCCGATACGATTCGGACGCCCGCACCCTCTTCACGGAACACCGAGCGAACCGGTTTTTGAACAAAGGGAACCTTGTCCTCATCGCCAAGAACGCGAGCTTCTTTGCGATCATGGCCGTGGGGATGACCGGCGTGATTATCCTCGCGGGGATCGACCTCTCCGTCGGGTCTATCTATGGGTTCGCGGCGATCCTTGGCGCGATGGCGCTCAACAAGCTCGGCACCGACGCGTCCTGGATGCTCAGCATCCCGATCGGGCTCGGCGTGTGCGTGCTCGCGGGCGCGTTGTGCGGGCTTGCCAACGGCGCGATGACCGTCGGGTTCGGGGTGCACCCCTTTGTGATTACGCTGGGAATGATGGCTTCGCTGCGGGGGCTCACGGTGTACACCGCACAAGCTGCCTATGAGAAACAATCCATCGCGGGACTGAGCGAATCGTTCACGACCGGGTTTATCAAGAAAGAGTTCTTCGGCGTCTACCCGGTCCCGATCATGTTTATGATCGCGATCGCGGTCGCGGGCTGGTTCGTGCTCACGCGGACAGTCTTCGGGCGACGGATCATGGCGATCGGGGGCAACGAGACCGCGGCCAAGTACGCGGGCATCCCCGTCGGGCGGGTGAAGATCTGGGTGTACACGATCACCGGTGCACTGGCCGGGCTCAGCGCGGCGCTCTATATCGGCTATCTCGGGTCCGCGGAAACCAACGCGGGCAACGCGTACGAGCTGCAGGTGATCGCCGCGACCGTCATCGGCGGCGCTTCACTGATGGGCGGGCGGGGAACGGCGCTGGGTGCGGTGCTCGGCGCAATCGTCATCCAGCTGATCGGCAACGCGATGGTGATCCTCGGCGTGGACCCGAGCGTTAACCAGATCGTCATGGGTGGGGCGATCGTCCTCGCGGTGGTGATCGACCAGACCAAGCAACGGCTCGCCGCGAGGCGTGGATAGAAGAACCAATAGATCCGACACAGGAGATCGATCATGAATATTCGCAGAGCTGCAATCCTCCCCGCCTCGCTCCTCCTTATCGGGGGCCTGTCGCTCGCCGGGTGCTCCAAAGCCCCGAGCACGGGGGCGAGCACGAACTCCGCATCCTCGTCGACAAACGGCGATACAACCTACACCATCGCGGTGATCGCCAAGAGCAACTCCAACCCGGTGTTCCTCGCAGCCAAGACCGGCGCGGTGGACGCGGGCAAGCGTTTATCCAAAGAACTGGAGGGTGTGAATGTGGTTGTCGATTGGCAGACCCCGCCCCAGGAGGATGCGCAGCTCCAGGCGCAATATGTCGAGCAGCTCGTCGCCTCGGGCGTGGATGGCATCGCGATCTCCGTCACCGACGCGAACACACTCAACGGTGTGCTCAAGGACGCCGTCGAAAAGGGCGTCGTCGTGGTCACCTTCGATTCCGACGCACCCGAGTCCGGACGCATGGCGTACTACGGGGTGGACGATAAGGAAGCCGGGAAGGAGGTCATGCGCCAGCTCGCCGACCAGCTCGACGGCAAGGGCGTCGTCGCGGTGCTGACCGGAAACCCGGCGGCGACAAACCTCGCCGCGCGTGTCGATGGAGTTGTTGAAGAAGCCGACAACCACGAGGGAATCACCATCAAGCAGGTGTACTCCTTCACCCCCGAGACCGCGACCGAGGCGGTTGCCAAGATGCAGCAGGTGCAAACCGCGAACCCGGACATCACCGGGTGGGCGCTTGTCGGCGGGTGGCCGCTGTACACCGACAACGCGCTCGACGGGATCTACGAGCACGCGAAGATCGTCTCGATGGACCCGCTGCCCCTCCCCCTCGAGTACGCGAAGAAGGGGCAGGTTCAGGTGCTCGTCGGACAGCCTTACTACGGCTGGGGCGAGAAGTCGGTCGAGATGATTGTCGACAAGCTGAACTTCGACCGCGCGCCCGAGAGCGAGATGGTCTACGCGGACTTTGACATCGTCACGACCGAGGACGCCGAGGAGTACGCCAAGAAGTGGGACAAGTGGCTCGGCAAGGACGCGCAGCCGTAAGCCGATTCAGAAGGATGCATCCTGTGCCCATGACCGCCACCGATACCGTGCTTATCGCCGAGCGCATCTCCAAGCGCTTCGGGCAGACCCAGGCGCTCAGTGATGTGTCGGTGTCGTTCCGTGCGGGCGAGGTGCACGCGCTCATGGGCGAGAACGGGGCGGGCAAATCCACGCTCGGCAAGGTCATCGCGGGTCTGCACAAGCAGGACACGGGGACGGTCTCGCTGCTCGGTCAGACGCTTGAGGCGGGCTCGCTCGACGGCGCGTTCCACGCCGGGATCCGGATCGTGCACCAGGAGCTCGCCCAGTGCCCGAACCTCTCGGTCGCCGAGAACCTGTGCCTGCACGACATGCCGACCCGCAACGGGATGGTGGACTTCGCGGAGATGATCCGGCGGGCTGAGGAACTCGTTCATCAACTTGATCCCACGATTGATGTCCGCAGACCGCTGGGGCTGCTCAGCCCTGGGCGCCGGCAGATCTGCCAGATCGCGGCGTCTCTGGATCGCTCGGAAGACGGCTCCACGAACGCAAAGGTGATCGTCTTCGACGAGCCGACCAGTTCGCTCTCGATCTCCGAAGCAAATACGCTGATGGGGATCACCCGCCAACTCGCGGCCGACGGGCTGACCATCATCTATGTCTCGCACCGCATGAGCGAGATCTTCGGCTGCTGTGATCGGGTGAGTGTGCTTCGTGACGGGAAGTTTGTCGCGACGAATGTTGTCGCGGAGATCGACGAGCCAACGCTGGTCGAGCAGATGATCGGGCGCCGCCTCTCAACCCCCGGCGCAAAGGGATCACTGAAAGCGGCAATCAGCGAGATCGCCGATGACGACAACCATGCTCCCCCCGCGGGCGAGCCCCGCATGGTTGTGCGTGATCTCAACTCACCCGGTAAGCTGCAAGATATCTCCTTCGAGCTCCACCCCGGCGAGGTGCTGGGCGTCGGCGGGCTTGTCGGCGCGGGACGATCAGAACTCTTCGATGCCCTCTTCGGGATCGATACACGCGCGACCGGCTCGATCGTTGTCGACGGCAACGACATCGCGGGGAAGGGCACGCGGGCCGCGATCAAGGCGGGCGTGGGTGTGGGGTATGTTCCGGAGGACCGGAGGATCCAGGGGCTGTTTTTCAATCTCGGGATCGACGAGAACATCCTCGCGCCGATCATGCCGGAGATTGCGGGCATGGGCGGCGTCCGCAATGCCGCGGAAGAGCTTGAGATTGTCCAGCGGCGCATCGAGAAGTTCCAGATCAAAACCGCCTCACTCCGCGCGACAACCCCGGACGAGCTCTCGGGCGGGAACCAGCAGAAGCTCCTCATCGCGCGATGGATGACGCAGAATACACGCGTGCTGCTGCTCGACGAGCCCACCCGCGGGATCGATGTCGGCACCAAGGCCGAGGTCTATAAGCTCATCCGTGAAGCCGCGGAAGCGGGGCTCGCGATCCTGCTTGTCTCGTCGGAGATGCCCGAACTGCTCGCGCTCAGCGACCGGATCCTCGTCATGGGCGACGGTCGGATCCAAGGCGAGCTCACGGGTACGGACATGACACAGACAAACATACTGACACTCGCAACGAAAGAAAACACGCCGATCGGCGTGTGAACTCTGAACTCTGTTTAAAAACCGGCTTAGTCGATCACACGGACCTTGATCGTCCGCTCCGGCATCTCCATCCGCCCCTCGGCGCTTGTGATGCTGATCTTGACCTTCTCACCATCTTTGTGGGCCTCGAAGGTCGTCTTGAGGTACTCGCCCGTGAGGTAGCCATAGCCCTCGCCGGCGTCCTCGTACAGCTCCCCGATCGCGTGCCCGTTTGCATCGAGGTGCACGATGAGGGTCAGCTCGTCGCGTGAATCGGGGCGGTCACCGAAATACTGCGTGACCGGTGCGGTCGCGATGATCGCGCCGGGACGGATGTAGAGGGTGGGGAGATCACTGTCCTTGGAATCACGCCCGCCATCGAAGCTCTCGAAATCGAACGCCGCCCACTCCACACCATCGACGGGAGCGGGGCGCACGGTCATGCGGTCCGCCTCGGGCGTTGCCTTCACGGCAACCAGCAGGTCCGAACCGAGCAGGAACGAATCGTCCTCGCTGCGGAGGGCGGGGTCTGCGGGATCCGCGAAGAAGGTTGGGCGTGCGATGGGCATGCCCGTGACGGATGATTCGTGGAACAGCGTGTAGATGTAGGGCATGAGCCGGTAACGACGCTCGAGCGCACGCCGGCATGTCGCTTCGATCTCCGGGGTAAACGACCAGGGCTCCTTGTCGATGTTGCCCTTGGCGGTGTGCCCGCGGGAGAAGGGCATGAGCGTGCCGAAGCCCATCCAGCGTGCGTAGAGCTCGCCGTCGCCGTTGTACGCGAACCCGCCGATGTCGGGACCGGCGAAGGGCTGCCCGGACAGCCCGAGATTCAGCGTCATCGCGACGGACATGTCGAGGTGTTCCCAGTTGGCGCTGTTGTCGCCAGTCCAGGTCGCGCCGTATCGCTGCCCGCCGATGTAGTTCGCACGGCTGAGCACGAACGGGCGTTTGTCGGGGTTCACCGCCATCACACCCTCACGGGTCGCGCGGATCATCTGCATGCCGTAAACATTGTGGTAGCGGGCGTGGGTTCCGGTCCCGCCGAGCTCTTCGTCGGCGTGGTGGATGTTGGTCTCGGGCATGGTCTTGGTCTCGACATTGAACACGGCGGGCTCGTTCATGTCGTTCCAGAAACCGCTGACGCCGTCTTCGAGATACAAACCCTGGTACAGGCCTCCCCACCATTCGCGGACGTCGGGGCGGGTGTAATCGGGGAAAACGCAATCCGGAGGCCAGACCGGCCCCCGCATGAGCTCTCCGGTGGAGCGGTACACAAAGGCATTGTGTTTCATCCCTTCCTGGTATACCTTGTATTCGGGGTCCACCTTTATGCCCGGGTCGATCATCACCACCGTCTGGAAGCCCTGGTTGCGGAGCTTTTCGATCATGCCGGCGGGGTTGGGGAAATGCGCTTTATTCCAGGTGAAGCAGCGGTAGCCGTCCATGTAGTCAATATCCAGGTAAATGGCGTCGCAGGGAATTTCCCTTTCCCGGAATTCCTGTGCCAGCTCCATGACCCTGCTTTCCGGGTAGTAACTCCAGCGGCACTGGTGGAAGCCCAAAGCCCAGAGGGGCGGCAGCTCAGGGCGGCCGGTGAGCCAGGCGTAGCGCCGGGCCACGTCGAGGAGGGCGGGGCCGTAGAGGAAATAATAGTCCATTTCCCCGCCGTCTGCCCAGAAACTGGTGGCGCCGTTCTGTTCGCTGTCGAAGTCGAAATGGGTGCGGAAACTGTTGTCAAAAAAGATGCCGTAGCCCACGCCGTCATGGGTGGCGTAGTAGAATGGAATAGAGCGATAGAGCGGATCCTGGCCTTTTTTGTAGGAGAAGGAGTCGGTATTCCAGTTTTGAACTCTATGGCCCCTCAGGTTGGCGGAGCAGGTTTTGTCGCCCATCCCGAAATACGCTTCGCCCGCCGGCGCTTTTTTGGCGACTTTCACCTGGTCGGTGCCCTTGAGTATGGTACGCCGGCAATAATACGGCGCGGCATCTTCGCAGATCAGTTTCTGGCCCTGCGCTTCGTAAAGGCTGACCTGCAGGTTCTGCTTGTCGATGCGGCAGCGTACCTTCC
>JAGQOC010000022.1:12646-13370 GCA_020427745.1 Phycisphaerales bacterium
GCGTAGGAGAAGCCCCGCTCGAAACGGCCCTCCGGAGCGTACCGGAAGCGTAAAATAGCCTCGGTTACCACTTCCACTTTCAGGGCCAGCCCGTTAGCAGATTCATAGACGAAAATATCGTCTTTCTCCTGATATTGAAGAATGGCCTTGTCGGGCCTGTATTCGTGGTAGATGTCGGGATAGCGCTCGCCGGTAATGGTGTCCTCCTCTTTGGCCGGTTGAGCAAGGTTATTGCTGGTTTGTTCTGCCATGATCGTTTAAAGTTCGTTTTTCGTTTGTTTTAGGAGGAAACAGCCTTTCCTGATTTAGAGGAGTATTCAAATTCAGAAACCCACTTGATCTCCTGGCGCACAGTAGCTTTTTCCTCATTCAGCCGGCTGTCGCTCCATTGGAGGTAGGCCTGAAAGTCTTCAAGGACCGGATTCAGGACCGCCTCAATGCTGGGCAGGTTGAAGAAAAGCCTGCCGGTGCGGCGGTTAAAGAAGTCCATCGGGTGCAGCGCCAGCTCATGGTGTGTGGCATACCAGGCTTCTGCTCTGGCCAGGGCCGTTTCCGGATCATTGTTGAATGCCGGGAGCTTGTCCAGGATCGCTGCAGTCTGTTTGCCGTAGTTAGACACCAGGTAGTCGGCGTGATAGCTGTTGAGGCCGAAGGCGCCGAGCTGCTCGGCAACGCTTTTTTTGTAAGCTGCCACTTCGTTTTTATCCCGGAACGGCCCTCCGGA
>JAGQOC010000023.1 GCA_020427745.1 Phycisphaerales bacterium
CCGCTCGATACCTTCCCGCTCCCCAAGGAAGGGCTTGGGAATGCTCGTGTCATGTGCCAACGCTACCGCTGGACCCGCAACGGGCTCCAGGGTATCGACTTCGGCGGCAAGGAAATCGGGCTCGTGGGCACGCCCATGAATGATCCGAACTTTGACTTCGACTGCGGCCCGTAACCATGAACCCCTGAATATTCTCCTCGCGGGAGCACCATACGGTGCTCCCGTTTTTATTTGACTCTTTACAAATCTTGCAACCAATCCGGGTTCCGTGTATGCTGTCCGCGGGCGATCAGTGCCCGGATTCATGCTTCACGCGACAAACAAGGGTGTCTCCCGTGCGAAAGAAACAATCTTCCAAAGCATTTACCTTGATTGAGCTGCTCGTGGTGATCGCGATCATCGCGTTGCTCATCGGCATCCTCCTCCCCGCACTCAGCAGCGCCCGTCGATCCGCTCAGCGGGTCGCTTGTCTGGCAAACCTTCAGCAGTTCGGGACCGCCGCGGCAAACTACACCGCGGACTTCAAGGAGTACATCCCCGCGTACTCTTGGCGGAAAGAGAACCGCGACAGTGAGTGGGTGGAACTCAATGCCCATTCGACCGATGACACGCAGGCGACAATGGACCAGGCGACCGACATCCTCCGTCGGCGGACCGGGATCGTGGATCTCGAACGGCTCACCGAGCGATACCCGCACCGTCGGTTCACGCACCTTGTCCTCATCGACTACCTGACGCTGCAGCTCCCCGAGCCCCTGATCGTGTGTCCCTCCGACCGCATCAAGCTCCAGTGGCAGGAAGATCCCGAGGATCGCACGGCGATCCCGACTGCGGGCGGGTGGGCAAACCTGCGGGACTGGTGGCGGTTCAGTTCGTCCTACCAAGCACCCCCGGCGACTTGGTCGCCCGACACGGGCAAGCCCGGCTTGACCACCACCACCGTCCAGCAGTATTCACAGGACCACAACCTGTTCAACGGCTTGCCGGCGGCGGGGCTTGGGCGACGCAAGGCCATCGAGGTGAACTATCCCTCGATGAAGGTCCAGATGTTCGAGTTCCACGATCGGCACTCGACCCGTGACGGGCAGTTCTACGCCTACGAGAACTCCAAGAGTTCGCTGCTCTTCTTTGATAGCTCCGTCCGGGCGATCACTACCAGCGAGACCAACCAGGGTTTCCGCCCCAATCAGCCCCAGCAGACCCGCGTGACCGACATGATCTACAAGCCCTTCGAGTTCGAGACGCCCAAGCTCGACGAACCGGGCGAGAAGGTCATCGGGCACTACCGCTGGACCCGAGGCGGGCTCCGCGGGCTGGATGTCGGGGGCAAGGATATCAACACCGGTCAGTACGGACGCCCGTAGCATTCCAGACAGAAAGCGGCATTCAAAGAAAGCCCCCGTCCGCAGCCGGATGGGGGCTTTTCTTCTGCGATGGAATCAGCAAACGCTTATGGCCCGAGCTTGTTGAACCGGCGGATATACGCGAGCCGGGACTCGATTTCATCGGACCAATAGGAAACATCGATCGCGTCCTCGAAGCTGTCGAGGATGGAGGGCATGTGGTAGTTCTCCGCCTTGTCCATCAGCCGCTTGTACTTCCCGAGGCTCTTGCGCATCCCCTGAAGGGCGGAGCCCGCCTGGGTCACATACTTGGCGTCGTCGAGCCACGCGAGGTCTGTGTAGAAGGATCGGATCACCGCGCCGATGTCCTCGCGGAGCTCGGCGCATTTCTCCACATCCCGCTCGACGAACGTATGACCGATGTCTCCGGCGTTGTCCCACTTCTCGATGCCCTGCACCTTGCAGAACTCCTCGAGCGTGCGTCCATCCTCCATCGCGTCCACGATCCCGTACTTGATCGCCTGCTTGGCTGTCAGCGTGAGCACCGTGTCGGGCCCGTCGATGACCTCGTAGTTGCTCGGGATGCCCTCGGTGGTGTCAGAGAACACCCACTCGCCGCCCTGGCGGTAGGCGTAGACCGCGGCCTCGGAGAGGATCATCGCCCGGACAAGGTAGCCCGAGTGCCCGTTGGCGTCCGCGGCGGTCTCGAGCTTGGCCGACATGATCGAGTTCATCTTCAGGTCGACCTCCGCCGATCCGGTCGAGTTGCGGGTGTACCCGACCGCCCCGCCGAAGTCTGAGCCGGGCACCATCGTGATGGTGTCGCAGTTGAATGTGGGCCAGATGGAGGCGCTGATCGCGGACTCGATGAGCATGTGCATCTTGAAGTCGCCACGATACTGGTTCATGATCTCGACCATGTCCATCGAGCACCAGACCTCGCCGCCGCCGGAGTTGATCCGGAAGACGACATCGGTGACCCCGTGCTCCTTGGCCCACTCGAGCGAGTGGGCGATCCCGAGCGGGTAGATATCCTGCCCGAAGGTGCCCTTCAGCGGGACCTCGAGGAGCAGGTTGTAGCCCTCGCGTTTGAGGACCTTCTCTTCGGTATCTTCGCCCTTGCCGATCGACGGGATAGACGGGCTCTCGGTCGAGAGTTCGTCCGGCGTCGCCGCGGGATCCGAGACGGTCTCACCCTCGGTGATGGATTTCACCTGGCGTCGATCAAGCGTCAGTCTGGTCTTGATGCCGTGGACCTCGGTGTCGATGACGACGCTCCGTCTCGTCTCGGAGACGATTTCTCCGTTGTAGACCTTGCCGTCCCGCATCACGACCTCATCACCCATCGCGAGTGAGTGCATCGAGCCGATCATTCCGACCGCGGCGATCAGCAGGGCAGCGGGTCGCTTACTCCAAGACATCTTCATCGGTGCTCCTTTTCCTCCACACCCAACACACCGTAAGGCGATACCGCCCCGTGCATCCGCGGGTAGACACGATCGATCCTACCAAAGATTGACCATCCTGCCAAGCCTTTGCGGGGTGGTTTCCCTACGATTCGCGGTGAAGAACACCTTTACGGTCATCGTGATCGGGGGCGGGCACGCCGGCGCGGAAGCCGCGTGGGCCGCCGCGAACCTATTGGGGATTCCAAGGTCCGTTGCATTGATCACCGCCGACATCTCCAAGCTCGGCGTGATGAGCTGCAACCCCGCGATCGGGGGGCTCGCCAAAGGGCAGCTCGTCCGAGAGATCGACGCGCTCGGCGGACTGATGGGGCTCGCCGCGGACGCCTCGGGCATCATGTTCAAGATGCTCAACACCTCCAAGGGTGCCGCGGTGCACGGCCCGCGTTGCCAATCCGACAAGCATGCCTACGCTGCCGCCGTTCAGTCGTTGATCGGGTCGCGTCCGGAGATTGAGCTTCTCGAGGGCATGGTCGATGAGCTCCTCATCGCTGAGGACGGCTCAAACGCCGTGCAAGGCGTCCGCGTGTCGCATTCGGGTCGCTCGACGGATTTGCACGCCAAAGCTGTCGTGCTGACGACAGGGACCTTCATGCGGGCGTTGATGCACACGGGCGAGACCAAGACCGAGGGTGGGCGTGTGGGCGAGTCGTCGGCGGTCGGTATCTCTGCTGCGCTCAAACGCATCGGGTTCGAGCTCGGTCGATTGAAGACCGGCACACCGCCACGCCTAGATATCAACACGATCGAATGGGACAGGCTCCCCGTGCAGGCGGGCGACGAGGACCCGGTGCCGTTTTCCGACCTCACCCCCGGCGGCTGGTCGGCGGGGGGGGTCGTGTGCGATCGATTCCCCCTGATGGAGCAGACGACCTGCCGACAGACGCGGACCTGCGAGACACTGCACGAGCTCATCCGCAGCAACCTCGACCGCGCGCCGATGTTCTCCGGGCAGATCAGCTCCACCGGGCCGAGATACTGCCCGAGCATCGAGGACAAGGTCGTGCGATTCGCGGATCGCACCGAGCATGGCGTGTTCCTCGAGCAAGAGGGGCTCTGCACCGATTGGATCTACTGCAACGGGATCGCGACAAGCCTGCCCGCGGATATCCAGGACGAGATCATCCGCGCCATGCCGGGGTGCGCGAACGCGAGCATTGTGCAATACGGGTACGCGGTTGAGTACGACATGGTCTCGCCGCACCAGATCCAGGCGACCGGTGAGACGCGATTGGTCAAGGGGCTCTTCCTCGCGGGTCAGATCAACGGCACCAGCGGCT
>JAGQOC010000203.1 GCA_020427745.1 Phycisphaerales bacterium
TGATCCCCGTGCCGACCGCCGTGCCCCCGATCGCGAGCTCGCCCAGCGTGTGCAGCGCCCGATGGAGCCGCTCCTCGGCGTGGTGCATCTGCGACGCGTACCCGCTGAACTCCTGACCCAGACGGATCGGGGTCGCGTCCTGCAGATGCGTCCGTCCGATCTTGACGACCTCGTCCCACGCCTTTGCTTTCTCGTCGAGCATCGCCGCCATCCGGGAAACCGCGGGCAGCAGGATCTCCTTGATCGCGACCGCCGCCGCGATGTGCATCGCGGTGGGGAAGGTGTCGTTGCTCGATTGCCCCATGTTCACATGGTCATTCGGGTGCACACCCGCGGGGGTTTCGAGGTACGCCTGGTCCTTGCTCGATCCGATCGGTGCGCCGTTGGCGATGCAGATGAGGTTGGAGACGACCTCGTTGACATTCATGTTCGTGCTGGTGCCGCTGCCCGTCTGGAAGATATCGATCGGGAAATGGCGTTCGATACCACCCCGATCAGTCATGCCCTCGCGGATCATCGCGCACGCCTGGTCGATTGCCTTCGCTTTGGCATCATCGAGCTTCCCGAGGGCCCTGTTTGTGTGCGCCGCCGCCGCTTTGAGAAGTGCGTACGCCCGGATGATCTCCGCGGGCACCGGACGCCCCGAGATCGGGAAGTTCAGAACCGCCCGCTGCGTTGATGCGCCGTACAGCACATCGCTCGGCACCTCCATGGTCCCCATCGAATCCTTCTCAACACGGGTCGCGGCGTTCGCATCGGCGGTCTGGGGCACGGCTTGCTCCTTCAAAAACAGCGGTGGGGGAGATCGGGATCGACACTCCGTCCATTCTAGGTTCCCGCCCGGGATTCTGCATGAAACCCGTTGGATTATTGCCCGTATCGTGTTGCAGCGGATTCGGAATCGGGGGTGCATGTCAATCATGATCAGCAGGACCAGCCATCGCCTTGCCGCAGCGTTCTGGGTCGCTCTGTGTGTCTCCCCCCTCGCCGGTGTCGGCCCCGAACCGACCATCGTCCCGGACCTCCTCGCAAGCGAGCCGCTCCGGGACAATCTGTACATGACCTACTCCAACCCGAAGAGCTGGAGTGTTGAGCTCAACTCGTACCTGGTCACCCCACACCCGCACATGGAGCTTGGCCCGCCGGATCGGAATAACCACTCTTGGGCAACGATGATCAACGACCTCAAGGATGCCGGGATTGTCTACCCGATCGTGACCGCGAGCGGTTCGAGCTGGAGCGTTCCGGGGCGCGAGCGTGAGGTCTCCATCCTGATCGATCAGGATCAATACAGTCTCCGCCTCGACCGCCACCTCCGCCAGGGCTCTCGGGGTCCGGAGATGGTGTTCCGCCCGCAGTTCTCCGGCTGGACACAGTTCGTCCGTGTGCAGATCCACGCGGATATGGTCAGCGTTGATACACACTTTGATCAGCGCCGGGCAGAGCGGCTGGGCTGGCCCGAGCGGTGGCCCGAGGAAGCAGAACGCTTCCGCACGCCGCTCATCGACTCACTCGGCAGCCAGAACGAACTGCGGGCCGCTGTACTCGCGAGCAACCCCGATTCTGTGGCTATCGAGCGTCTCCTCGAGACACTCGACGAGGAGCGGGGCGGGAACGCCCTGTCCCCTATTCATGAAGCGAAGTTCCTTGCCGCCCGATTGATCGAGGTCTTCGAGGTGAATCAGCCACCCATGATCCCGACCCGGAACGCAAGGTTCCTGAGGATGCTGGAGAATGGAGAAGAATCCCCCGCGCCGTTCGAGCTCAGAACCCGCGGGAACTTTGACGGGTTCAATGTCATGAACCCCGACGACGCGGCCCGGAACCTCGGCGGCTCTCTCCATGACCGCACGACGCTGCTGACCAGCCTCTACCGGGCCGCCGGGCTCCCCGCCCGCACGGTCATCGGGCTGGAGTACAAGCTCAAGGGTGATCCGATCTACCGCAGCTGGACTGAGTTCGCGCTCTATGACCCCGATCTCGATCTGCTTCTCTGGGTCCCGGTGAATCTCGAAGACCTCACCCGCACACGCATCGCATCGGGCGCGTACCGCTCAAAGTGGAAAAACTTCGGCAGCGGTGATCTGCACACGATCGTCCCCATCGCCTTCAGCTTCCACCCGCCGGATACCAACAAGACCACCCGGGTGCCCTCGCTCGTGGGTATCCGCCCCGCCTCGGGGACGACCGCTGTCCCGAGGTTTACTGAGCAGTTCATGAACCACACGATGGAACCGATGGGGCCTCCCAAGTCTCCATAAGAGGTTGCGGTCAACCGTCCGAACGGTTTGTCCGTATAGTCCATCGCACCCCGACCACCACGAAGGGCTCACTCATGCAGATCCGACCAGCCGTTCTCGCCGCAACGATGCTCCTCCCATGGACAGCGTGCACACACGAGGCTTCCGCGCAGCACAACCCGAGCGACCCGGAGATCATCCTCCCCGAGAACCCGTACCTGTCCTACCGCAAGGCACGCGAGTGGGAGGTCCATCAGACCGTCTACCTGCTCGTACCCCAGACCGTGCGCCTCGGCCCGGAGAACCAGATCCAGCACGAGATCCGTCGCGAAGACGACATCTTCCCGAGCAAGCTCGAGTTCGTCTTCCCGGTCATGCAGCGCTCCGGGTCCGGGTGGACCACCGACGAAAAAGTGCACGGCACCATTACGCTCAACGACCAGCCCGAGGACATGACCTACACCATCCAGTACGCCCCGGGGACCAACGCGCCCTACGCCGTCTGGGATCTCCATTTCCGAGCCCCGACCAGCGTGATCCGCTTCGAGAACCGCGCGAACATTGTTGCCGTCGACACAGTCTTCGACGAGCAGAAAGCGTTGGGGTTGGGCTGGCCCACCGAGTGGCCCGATGAGCCCGCCCGTTTCCTTACGCCCATCATCGATCCCATCGGGCAACGCACCGATCCGCTCACCCACGAAGTCCTGCCCGCGCCCGATGAAACGGTTATCAAAGAACTCATCACCCAATGGACGGAGGGCAACGACCCAAAGTCCATCCCGCCTGTCACCCTCGCCAAGTACCTCGCCGCCAGGGTCATCGGGCATATGAAATCCAATGACCGCTCACTCATCACGACGGACGATTCAACATTCCGGCGCTCGCTGACCTCGAACATCGGGCCCGGGAACCACTTCGACAGCTCCTACACCGGTTTCTACGCGGGCTTCGCTGTCCGTGATCCCGAAGAGACCACGCGGACCGGGCGGGGCTCGAGGCACGACATGACACTGATGCTTACCGCCGTCTACCGGGCCGCGGGTCTCCCCGCCCGCACAGTCATCGGGATCGATGATGATGGCTCGGGGACCGACCGTGTCCGCAGCTGGACCGAGTTCGCTCTCTACGATCCGGCGCTCGATCTCACCGTCTGGATCCCGGTCGACATCGACCAACTCCGTCGGCGCGGTGCGTCGACCGCGAACTACACACGCCCCTGGAAGTTCTTCGGCACCAACGACGAACTCCACGCGATCGCGCCCGTCAGCTTCTACTTCCACCCGCCCGCGGCGTACCAGTCATTCCAGGTCCCCGCGCTCTACGGCATCCGCTCGGACGCGGACCTCCCGTACTTCGCAGAGCAGATCATCACCTTCGGGATCAACAGAAAACCCGTCCGCGGCGGGCAGACACGGGACAACCAACCGAAACCGTAGACAGAGAAAAAATCAGACCTCGAGGCAGTTGGCGAACCGGTGCTCGTGGATCGGGGTCAGAACGCGGAGGATCTCGCCGAGCACCGCGCCCGGAGACCCAATAGCGTTGACCTCGTGCACGATCGAGGGGTCGTAGTGATCCAGCACCGGCTTGGTCTCGCGGTCGTAGACATCGAGCCGATTGCGGACAACCTCCTCGCGGGCGTCGTCCACCCGCTTCTGCTGCATCGCCCGTCGGCTCAGACGCTTGACCATCTCGTCGCGATCGTTGGCGACCAGGTGGATCACCCCGAGCACATCGATGTACTGGTCCATGAGCCCCGTCTGCGCCTCGGTGCGTGGGATGCCGTCGAGGATCAGAAGCTCGCTGACGGGCTTGAAGATCCCCAGCAGCGCCTGGGCGTGCACATACTGATGCCAGAGGGCGACGGTGACCTCGTCGGGGACGAGCTCGCCCTTGGAGGAGTAGTCGTGGAAGACCTTGCCGAGCTCGGAGTGCTTGTCGAGCGAGCGGAACATGTCACCGGTGGACATATGGAAGTACCCGGGGACCTTGCCGATCAACTCGCCCTGTGTGCCCTTGCCCGCGCCCGGGGCGCCGAAGAGCAGAACAGCCTGGTACCGATCAGTCATCACTCGACTCCTGTGATTCCCGAAGAACTGTTGACCAGATCTTCAAGAACCGAACCTGCACGCCCGAGAACCTTCCCGTCAACCGGGTCTCAACGATAGGTCGGCAAACCCCCAGAGGGGCTCCAGCGGGCCCATCCAACTCCCAAAGAATCCCCAACGAAAACGGGCGTGCCCGCGAGGACACGCCCGAGAAAATCAGGTTTCAGACCGATATCAGGCGCCGGACTCGATGACTTCCTTCTGGAGGTTCCCGGGCATCGCACGGTACTCCTTGAACTCCATCGAGTTGGCCGCGCGGCCCTGCGACATGCCGCGGAGATCCGTGGTGTACCCGAACATCTCGCTCAGCGGGACATCGGCGGTGATCTCCTTGATCATGCCCTTGTCCTCGGTGTCCAGGATCATCCCGCGACGCGACGAGAGATCGCCGGTCACATTGCCGAGGTAGTCCTCGGGGGTCACGATCACGACCTTCATGATCGGCTCGAGGAGCACCGAGCCCGCCTTGGAGACCGCCTCGCGGAGCGCGAGTCGACCCGCCTGCTCGAATGCGACCTGCGACGAGTCAACATCGTGGTACTTGCCGTCCACGAGGGTGACCTTGATGTTGATCAGCGGGAACCCGGCCGAGACGCCGCCCTTGGCGGTCTGGCGCACACCCGCCTCGATCGAGGGGATGAACTCCTTGGGGATCGCACCGCCGACGACCGCGTTGACGAACGCGACATTGTCGGAGAAGTCCAGCTTGTCCGCCTCGGCCTGCTCCGCGGTGTAGGGCTCGATGTTGATGGTACAGTCACCGAACTGACCGCGACCACCGGACTGCTTCTTGAACAGCCCGCGGCATCCATTCGCCGAGCCCTTGATCGCCTCGCGGTACGAAACCCGCGGGCGACCGACCTCGACGCCGACCTTCATGTCGCGGACGATCTTGTTCTTGATGATCTCGAGGTGGAGCTCGCCCATCCCCGCGATGATCGTCTGCCCGGTCTCCTCGTTGTACTCCGAGCGGAACGACGGATCCTCGCGACGGATCGTCACGAGTGCTTCGGAGAGCTTCCGCTTGTCGTCGGCCGTGTTCGGCTCGATCGACATCGAGATGACGGGCTCGGGGAAGTCCATCCGCTCGAGCACGATCGGCTTGTCGGGGTCGCAGAGCGTGTCGCCCGTGACCGAGTTCTTGATGCCCACAACCGCGACGATGTTGCCCGCGCCGACCTCGTCGAGCGCCATGCGGTCCTTAGCGTGCATCTCGAAGATACGCGACGCGATCTCACGCTTGTTGTTGCCAGGGTTGATCACACGGGTGCCCTTGACCAGCTTGCCCGAGTAGATACGCATGTAGGTCAGGTCGCCGTGGGTGTCGGAGACGACCTTGAACACGAGCGCCGAGAACGGCGCGTCGTCCTTGTGCGGGCGGGTGATCTCGACGGTCTTGTCGCTCGGATCGGTGCCCTTCATCTCGGGGACCTCCTCCGGGCTGGGCAGATAGTCGATGACGGCGTCGATCAGACGCTGCACGCCGACATTCTTGAGCGCCGACCCACAGAACACCGGGTTGCACTCGAGGTTGATGGTGCCCTTGCGGATCGCCTTTTTGATCATCTCGACGGTGATCGAGTCCTCGTCCTCGAGGTACTGCTCCATCAGATCATCATCGAGTGCCGCAGCGTTTTCGACGAGCTCGTGGCGCCACTTGGTGGCTTTCTCCAGGAGGTGCTCGGGGATTTCCATCTCGGTGACGATCGCGCCCTGGGACTCGATATCAAACTCGTACGCTTTCATCAGCAGGAGGTCGATGATGCCCTTGAGCTCATCGCCCTGTCCCATCGGGATCTGCATCGCGATCGCGTTGGCTCCGAGGCGCTTCTTGATCGTGCCGAAGGAGTACTCGAAGTCTGCGCCGAGCTTGTCCATCTTGTTGATCAGGCACATGCGGGGAACCTTGTAGCGGTCCGCCTGACGCCAGACGGTCTCGGACTG
>JAGQOC010000024.1 GCA_020427745.1 Phycisphaerales bacterium
TCGATTTTCGAGAGATCCAGAATATCATTGATGATCGATCGCAGGTGCTCGCCCGAACGCTGGATGCAATCGATGGACCGGAACAGCTCTTCGTCCTCGACTCGTGACCGGATCTGGTCGTTGAGCACCTCGGAATACCCGAGCACCGCCGTCAGAGGCGTGCGGATCTCGTGGCTCATGTTCGCAAGGAAGCCCGACTTCGCAATGTTCGCCGCGTTCGCCCGCTCGATCAGCTCCCGGTGCTGCGCCTGCTTTTCTCGCAGCGATCGTGTCATGTGCAGCGCGAGGGCCTGGGCACGCGCCCCGGTCCGCGAAGAAACAAAGACGATCACCGTGAGCACGATCGAGATCGCGACATAAAACAAGAACAACGCGTTCGCCCGCTGCTTCAGCGGGCTGACCCGCTCGCTCAACGAACGGATGACCAGCCGGATGGGCTGCCCATTGCTGACAAACGAGAGATCGAGCGATGCAAGGGAATCCACGGGCTGCTCATCATGTGTAGAGAACAGCTCGGTGCCATACTCCACCGTCCCGAGAGAATACATCGTGACCCCGTACTTCTCCCATCCCAATCCCCATTCATCGGCGAAGAAACGGTTAAGCCCGATCGGGCACGCGATCCAACCGACGCACGCACCGATCCGCTCAGTCTCCGACAACAGCTCAACATCACGATCGTACACCGGCAGTGCGAGCACCATGCCCCATTCGGTCTCGTCGGACTGGTACAAACGCATCGGCTCAGAGAGCGAAGCCGCATTCCCCGCAGCAGCGCGATCATAAACATCCTTGTTGATCGACTTCGACGCCAGGTCGAGCCCAAGCGAAGTGAAGTTGCTCGCCGGAGAGGTCATCCGGACAATATACCGATCGCCCCCATGCCCCGGCTTGTCCGCATCAAGCGGCGTATGCACCGCGAACCCCGGGATCTCCACCCGCGCATCATCAACAAAGCCGTCAACACCATCCGCGGGAACCCGGCTGATAAACGAGAACCCATACGCGCCCGTGTACGCCTCGGCCAGCGAGGTCAGCTCCGTGAAGTTCATCCACTCACGCTGGTCAACATGCTCCGACGCGAAGTAGTACCCGCGCATCAACCGCAGCGCCCGCTCATACTCCCCGAAATCATCAACGATCTGGCGTCCCACCCCACGCAGCTGATCGTCCAGCTCCTGGTCCGCGCGGGCCTCGGCAATCCGGTACTGATTCCGGGCAAGAACCAACGCCGTTCCCATCGTCAACAAAAACACCAGCACCGTCGCCCAGTAGTTCCGCACAGACCGACGCCAGGCAGGGATCGACTCCATATCCAACCGGATGTTCATTGATCGCAGGGGCATGAGTCGAGATCATCGACCACTCCTCCGGTTCAGTGTGCTTCAACTGCCCAAACACACAAGAAAAACGGACCCCGTTCGGGTCCGATAGCGAGCCAATATCTCTCTTTGGATTTGTGCAGTCCGCTCAGACCGTCGCGTGCTCGATCCCCATCGCTTTGCCCATCGCAACACCCATCTCCGCCGGGCTCATCGCGACGGTCACACCCGCCTCCTGCAGCGCCGAGATCTTCGACTCCGCGGTGCCCGTTGGCTTGCCGCCGGCACCCGACGAGATAATCGCCCCCGCATGCCCCATCCGCTTCCCGGGGGGCGCGGTCCGACCCGCAATAAATGCCGCCACGGGCTTGGTGACATGGTCCTTGATGTACTCCGCCGCGGCCTCCTCGTCCTCGCCGCCGATCTCACCGATCATCATGATCCCGTGCGTGTCCGGATCCTCCTCGAACAGCCGCAGACAATCAATATGGTTCAGCCCCCGCACCGGGTCGCCCCCGATCCCGACACAGGTCGACTGCGCCAGCCCGATCTGCGAGGTCTGCCACACCGCCTCGTAGGTCAGCGTCCCCGACCGCGAAACGATCCCCACGCTCTTGCCGATCTTCGACTCGCTGATGTGCGTGTTGATGTACCCCGGCATGATCCCGATCTTGCACCCGTTGTTCGTGTACTTTGAATCCGCCGTGCCCTCGCCCGTCTTGGGCCCGGGCGTGATGATCCCCGGGCAGTTGGGCCCGATCAGTGTGAACAACTCCCGCGCGTGCCCGGAGTCCGCGCCCCGCGCCGCCGCGTTCCGCTGGTCCATCACCGCACGCACCTTGATCATGTCGTTGACCGGCACACCCTCCGTGATGCAGCAGATCAAGCGGATCCCCGCGTCCATCGCCTCGAAGATCGCGTCCATACAGAACGCCGGAGGCACAAAGATCATCGTCGCGTCCGCGCCCGTCGCATCCACCGCGTCCATCACCGTATTGAAAATCGGCAGCCCGTTCGGGTCCTTCTGCCCGCCCTTGCCCGGGGTCACCCCCCCGACCATCCGCGTGCCATACTCAAAGCACCCCTTCGTATGCACCGCGCCGAATGACCCGGTGATGCCCTGGCAGATGACTTTGGTCTCAGCATTGACGAGGATGGCCATGTTCAATCTCCGCGGATGAAGTGGGGGACCCTAGGTCCACGATCATAGCCGCCGAGGGCTGTCAACGCCGCGATTCTCGCCGCCGTCTGACCGCGAGAATACCGGTCATCGCGAGCAACCCCGCGCCTCCCGGTGCAGGCACCACGCGCACAACCGCCGTGATCGTGAACTCGCCCGAATCCTGGAACACACCGCCGAAGTCCGTGTCCGCCTCCCCTTCGATCTGCGCCCGCAGACGGATAAAATCACCCGCGAGCGCCATCGCCCGGTACCCCGTCTCGATGTGCCCGCTCGCGCCATCACCGCTGACGGCGAGCCGCTCGGTCTGTGCGCCCTCAAGCCCGTCGATCTCAACCGACCCATACCGGTAGTACGAGCTCGAACGCTCAAAGTCGATCCGCATAAACACATCGACCTCCGTGTCCCGATCGAAAACGATCCCCGAGTCAAAGTAAAAACTCGCGAAACTCAGGGATCGCGCACCATCCCCGAGCGATGAATCGATCCGCACGGTCGATGTCAGCTCGATACCCGACGCATCCGTGTTGAGCACATTCGTGCTCCTCGAACCCGCCGACTGCTCGTTGTGTGAAACGGCTGCGCTCAGCGGGCTGTCCCACACGCTCACATACCCGGTCTCCGCCGTCAGCTCACGAAAAAAACTATCGTCTTCCTGATAGTTAAACCCGTCGCCAACCGTCAGAATGTTCGCGCGGTGAAACGCGCTCGCGCTCACAAAGAACTGGCTGATCCCCGCATCCGCAACAGACGCAACAACGCCGAGCACCACGCCAGCAAGCAAAGATCCCGCGCCCCGCCTCATCGCGAGCCCCCCATTCCACGCCGCCGACGAGATGCGACCAGACCGGCACCCGCAAAGACCGCCGCGCCGCCCGGCGCAGGAACAACACGAACAACCACGCTTGTCGAGAGATCACCCGAGCCATTCGCCGTGCCGGAATCCATGGCGTCAAGCCAGATGAGCCCCTCGACATACAGCGCGAACGCGTCGCCCGCGAGCACCTCGACCTGCATCGCGATCTCATAGAAACCGGCCTCCGCCGGGTCCTCGATCTCGAAGCCCGTGATGGGCACGCCCGTCACACCCTCAAGCTCGAAGTACGAGCCGAGCGTCCCGCCGTTGATCCCGGAGTAATCAACGCGAACAAAGACATCAACAACCGTGTCCACATCGAACACCATTACGCCGTAGATCCGTGCCTGATTCTCCGCCCCCGAGTTGTACCCCGATCCGAGCACAAACTCCGAGTGCTGCACCGAATGCGCCTCGAAACCCGACTCGTCATACGCGTACGAACTCACATTCGTGCTCAGCGCCGATTGCCCATTGAACTCCACACCCGTGTTGTGAACAAACGAGCCGCTATCACCGAGCCCGAAGAGTGAATCAAGCTCACGATACACCTCGTCGCTCCGGTACGCCTCGTCGACGAAACCACCCTCAATCACATTCATCCATGATTGCGTATCAACACCAAGCTCAAACGCGTTCTGGGTCCCACCCGCCGTAGCAACCCCGCTCGCGGCTACCAAACCTCCGAGCACACAACAAGCACTGGACAACTTCATATTTTCTCCATTTCGGGGTCATCGACGGGGCCGAAGGCATCCCGCTCGGGCAGGGTGCGCCGTGCGCACCGCAAGTGGGTTTTGTCAATATGGGACAAAATCCCGCCGGCCACCACTGAATTGCAGAGAATTATCGAATCCGAACACCCACCAGCCGCCCAATTCCAAGGGCAAACCACCCCCCGAGGACTATCATCCACCCCCAGCCAAGGAGCACACCATGCGCGCAATCGTCACCGGCCAGGTCGGGATGGACAAAAAAAGCTACCTCAACGAGATGGCCGACTTCGCCGCCGCACAGGGCGAGCCCGTCCCTATGTACCATGTCGGCAACATGATGTACGACGAAGCCCCCGACATCCGCAAAGGGCGCATCCTCGACCTCCCCATCTCAAGGCTCAACTCCCTCCGCCGCGCCGCCTTCAAGGACATCATCGCCGAGAGTCATCCCGTCGCCGACCATCCCAACATCGCCGTCAACACGCACGCGACGTTCCGCTGGCGTCACGGGCTGTTCTCGGCGTTCGACCTCGACCAGATCGAGCGTCTCGAGCCCGACGTGTTCATCTGCCTGGTGGACAACATCGAGGTCGTGCACCACCGCCTGCACCGCGACCACGACACGGACGCGACGCTCAAGGACTGCATGGTGTGGCGCGAGGAGGAGATCCTGGCGACGGAGATCATCGCCCAGGCGTTCCACAAGCCGTTCTATATCGTCAGCCGGGGTCGGCACCAGCCCACGACGCGCACGTGCTTCCGCCTGGTGGCCCGCCCGGACATGAAGCGGGTGTACCCCTCGTTTCCGATGAGCCACGTCGTGGACATGCCCGACGTGCTGGCGGAGATCGACGCGTTCCGGGCCCAGCTCGCCGAGCACTTCGTGACGTTCGACCCCGGCGACGTGGACGAGAAGCTGCTGCTGGACCGGGCCATCGCCGCGATGCGCGAGGGCAAGGAGTGGGTCGACGCCGAGCCGCACGCGTTCGGCGGGTCGGCCTCGCAGCCGCCCATGCGGATCCGCGTCCGCGAGGTGCTGGACATCGCCGGCGACATCGACGG
>JAGQOC010000204.1 GCA_020427745.1 Phycisphaerales bacterium
GGCATCGGGATCATGAACATCATGCTCGCGTCCGTCACGGAACGGACACGCGAGATCGGGATCCGGCGTGCGATCGGGGCGCGGCGGAAACAGATCATCGGGCAGTTCCTGATCGAGACGGTCGTGCTGTCCGTTGCGGGCGGGCTGATCGGGATCGGGATCGGGCTGCTGATCCCGTGGTTGATCACCGTGTTCGCGGATATGCCGACGGTCGTGACGCTGTGGAGCGTGCTGCTCTCGGTGGTGATCAGCGTGGGGATCGGGGTGATCTTCGGGATGTACCCGGCGATGCGGGCGGCGAACCTGGACCCGATTGTGGCGCTCCGCCACGACTAGGGCGGGGGATCAAACCGTACCGGTTGGTCCGATACCGGGTCGTCGTCTGATAGGAATGAGCACAAACCCGGAATTGGGTTCCCAAAGGGAGAACGCCATTCTATTCTTAGGGGATGGACACCACCCCCGATCAGCGAGCAAGGGCGACGCGGATGCTGACCGGCATCACGGTCGGCGCTGGGGGGGATCCCGCAGCCTTTGCGTCGCTGCTCTACGACGAGATGCGGCAGCTTGCTCGGCAGATGATGGCGAGCGAGCGGGCGAATCACACGCTGCAGCCGACGGCGCTCGTGCACGAGGCGTTCATGCGTCTGATCAACACCGAGGGGCTAGCAGTCGAGTCTCAGGATCATTTCTTTATGATCGCGTCCCGGGTCATGCGGAATATCCTGATTGATCACGCTCGGGGTGTCAATCGGATGAAGCGAGGCGGGGATCGCAAGCGGGTGCCGATGACGATCGCGAATCCGGCGTCAGATCGGCCGATCGATCCTGAGGAGATCCTTGCGCTCGACGAGGCGCTCGAACAACTGCGTACGCTCGACGAGCGGAAGGCGAAGGTGGTCGAGCTCCGCTTCTTCGGCGGGCTCGACGAGGCGATGTGCGCACGGATCCTCGGGATTGCGCGGTCCACCGCGTCGAGCGATTGGCGATTTGCGCGTGCGTGGTTGATGGAGAAGCTTGGAGATCGGGTTGCGTGGAGGGCGGATGTCTGAGCCGGTTGACGGAGATCAGTCCTGGTTCCAGCGTGTGGAATCCGTCTTTGTCGAGGTTTGTGATCTCTCGGGAGACGAACGAGAGAGCAGGCTCGATGAGCTGTGTGGCGGAGAGGCGGAACTGCGCCGATCGGTGCTGACGCTTTTGAGTGCCGACGACATCGGGTGTCCGGTGCTCGATCCGGGCGCGATCGCGCATCTCGGCGGTATCGAGGATGAATCGAGCGACGAGATCCCCGAGACGATCGGCTCGTTCAGGATTGTTCGGGTGCTCGGCGAGGGCGGGATGGGGGTTGTGTACGAGGCAATCCAACAGACCCCCCGGCGGCATATTGCTCTCAAAGTGATCCGGCATCGTGCGATGCATGCGCAGATCCGGAGAAGATTCGAGATGGAGGCGGACATCCTCGCCCGGCTTAATCACCCGGGCATCGCGACGGTGTATGAATCGGGGGTCGCGGAGGATGTGCGGGGCGCGACGCCTTATGTCGCGATGGAACTCGTGGATGGTGTTCCGATCACAGCGTATGCACGCGAGCATTGTTCCGGTACGGATGAGCGTGTGGCGTTGCTCCGGGAGGTATGCCGGGCGGTTGGGTATGCGCACTCGGTCGGGGTCATCCATCGGGACCTGAAGCCGAGCAATATTCTGGTGGACAAGCGTGGGCGGGTGAAGGTGCTGGACTTCGGGATCGCGCTGGATATGCAGATCGAGCAGCGGACGCAGATGACGAGCGAGGGGCAGATGCTCGGCACGCTGCAGTACATGGCGCCCGAGCAGGTGGATTCACGCGCGGGAGGATCGAAGACAGAAACGGATGTGTATGCGCTCGGGCTGGTGAGCTACGAGGTGCTCACGGGCGAAAGCCCGGTGGCGCGGCACGGATCGAGCATGTATGAGCTTGTGCGTGCGATCCGCGACGAGGACATCGGGTTGCTGGGGACGCACAGTCGGGCGCTGCGTGGGGATCTGGAGACGATCCTCGCGAAGGCGCTGGAAAAGGACATCGATCGGCGGTACGCGGACGCGGGCGCGTTCGGGGAGGATCTGGATCGGTATCTTGAGCACAAACCTATCGAGGCACGCAGGGCGAGCACCTGGTACCAGCTGCGGAAGTTCTCTGAGCGGAATCCGGCGCTCGTGGGTTCTTTCGCGGCGGTCATGGTCGTGCTGCTTGTCGCGGTGGTTGTGATCTCCAACGCGTTGCGGGTTGCGACTCGAGAACGCCGAATCGCGGAGCACGATCAGCAGGTCAAGGAGATGGTTAACGGCTTCATGACCGAGGATCTTTTTCAGGCCGCGGATCCGTCGCAGGGTGGTGATCCGCAGATCACACTGGTCGATGCGATGCTGCGGGCCTCTGAGGGTGTCGGCGAGCGGTTCGGTGATGCGCCGGAGGTCGAGGCGGAGGTCCGGCATCTGATGGGTGACCAGTTCGATCTGATGGGGCGGTTCCCCGAGGCGTTGGCGCATGCGAAGCGGAGTGTTGAGCTGAGCGAGTCGCTCGGGCTTCCGATCGACACGATCATCATGCGCAGGAACCTGTTGTGCCAGGTGTATTCGGATCTGAATGAGATGGACCTCGCGCTTGCGTGCGTGACGGAGACAAAGCGGCTCGCGGAGACGCGTGATGGGGTATCGGATGAGCAGCGGTTCTGGACGATGATGGAGCAGGCGAGTCTGCTGTTTCATCTCGATCAGGTCGAGCGGTCCGCGGAGATCTTCGAGGAGGCGGTGGCTTTCGGGAGCGAGCGGCTCCCGGACCACGACGCGTATCAGGGCGCGGTGGCGGATCTCGCGTTGGTGTATACGCGGCTTGGACGCTTTGAGGACGCCGAGCGGATGTATGCGCAGTCGATCGCGTACAGCACGGAAAAGCACGGGGCGGATAACTCGGATACGCTGGTTATCCGGGACAATCTCGGGCTGCTGTATCTCAAGATGGACAGGGCGGAGGACGCGGTCACACAGCTGAACGAGGTGCTCCGTGATCGGATCCGGGTCTTTGGGGAAGAGCACAGCAAGACTTATATCACCCGGTCAACACTCGGGCGTGCGTTGATGGAACTCGGGCGGTATGACGAGGCCGAGGCGCAACTGCTGGAGGCGTACGAGGGGATAGAGCGGTTTTATGGAGCCGCTCATCGGTATACGCGTTTCACGATGAACCATCTTCATGATTTGTATACACGGATGGGACGCGATGATCTCGCGGCGCCGTTCGCGGCTCAAGAGGATCCCTGAGTCTTCTTGTTGCAGGCGGTTCAGATGCCTTCCGGATCCAGGTCGGAGCTCGGATCAGACTCGGTGATGTGCATATTCCTTGCGAGGTCCTCGCGGACGCGTTCGTGAAGAGAATCGTCATCGAGGCGCTGCACTGCCCGCTCGACCTGCTTGAGGACACCTCGCTTCGGGAAAGCGAGATGACATACCGGCGCGCCGGGGGCGACGGACGGGAGTGTGGTCATCCCGAGCACGACGCCGTCGCGTGGGGACTGGATAGTGTTCTGTTTATCCCCCATCAGATCGGTATTGGTCGCGATCGGCTGGCCCTTCTCAACAATCTCTCCGGGGGAGACATGGAACTCGAGGAATCCGCCCTGAGCCGCGCGGATCCACTTGGTGGTTTTGGTCTCGATCCGGTACGACGGTTTGATGGGCACGCCGTCGACCATTTTGAGGTACTTGAGGCAGTTGGTGATTCCCCGG